>JAQVQN010000054.1 GCA_028701555.1 Kiritimatiellia bacterium
CATACGCGCGTTCTCTCACGCCTGAACCCTGACCCCTGAACCCTTGGGCTGCGGGCTCTGCCCGCGTTAGACGTCGATGCGTATGATGCGCCGGATGCATAACCAGCCGACCGTTATCAGCACGAGTGTCACTCCGATCGCAATCATACCGTCGGCTGAACGGAAAAAAGGCAGCATCATCTCGGGCTTGATAAAGGTCATGGCCGCGCCCAGCACCACCGGCATGCAGGCCACGATCATGCCCTGCAGACGACCTTGAGCGGTCAGGGTCATGACGCGCCGCTCGATGCGCATGCGCTCGCGGATGGTCTCGCTGATCTTGTCGAATATCTCGGTCAGGTTGCCCCCGGTACGGCGCGCGATGTCAATGGCGGTCACCACCAGAGTCAGATCATCGCTGCCCACCCGCTTGTCCAGACTCTGCAGCGCGTCGTAGAAACTCATGCCCACCCGCATCTGCTGAAGCATCACGCCAAACTCCTGCGCGATCGGCTTCTCGCCGTTCTGCACAACTGTCTCAAAGGCCTGATTGATGCTGAAGCCGGCCCGCAAGGCATTGCTCATGCTGCCGAGCGCCTCCACTAGCTGCACATTGAACAACTGCCGTCGGCGGTTGCGCAGCAGGTCGACCAGACGGTACGGCGCCACCAAGGCCAGGGCACCGAAGCATGCGCCTAGAATGACCCCCGCCGCCGTTGAGACGGGCTTTTGATAGTCGAATAAGGGGATGAAGCAGAAAAGGAAGACCGCTACGGCAGCAGCCCGGCCTATGTCCGCGATGCGCTTGGCCGGCACGAACAGGAAAAGATCCTCGAAACGGCGCGCGGTCTCCTCTGACATGGATTCCGTGTAGGCTGTGGCTCCGGCGCCTAGACTGCGGATAATCGTATAGGCGCATCCGGCGAAAGCCGCCGCCGCCAGCAAGGTCGCGCCCCACCTGAGCGTTTCCAGCATGGCCGGGTTCATGCGTCACCGCCTTGCCGCGCCGGATCAAACACCGCCGGATCAATGTGAAGTCCGCGGCTCTTCAGATTTTCGTAGAAAGTCGGCACCGCGCCAGTGGGCACAAAACCGCCCATGACCTTGCCGCGCTGGTCTAGGCCGGTCTGCACGAACTCGAAGATATCCTGCATCACAATCTGCTGGCCTTCCAGCCCGACAACCTCGGAAATGCAGACCACCTTGCGCGAACCGTCGCTCATGCGCGACTCGTGTACCACCACGTCAATGGCCGAGGCGATCTGCTCGCGTATCGCGCGCGATGGCAGTTCCATGCCTGACATCAGCACCATGGTCTCCAGCCGCGAGATCACATCGCGCGGCGAGTTGGCGTGTACCGTGGTCAGCGAACCGTCGTGCCCGGTGTTCATGGCCTGCAGCATGTCCAGCGCCTCTCCGCCGCGGCATTCGCCGACGATGATGCGATCCGGCCGCATGCGCAGCGAGTTGCGCATCAGGTCGCGGATCGTGATCGCGCCGCGCCCTTCGATGTTGGGCGGTCGCGCTTCCAGCCGGATCACATGCGGTTGCACCAACCGCAACTCCGCCGCGTCCTCGATGGTCAAGATACGGTCGGTGGAGGGTATGAAACTGCTGAGCACGTTCAGCAGCGTGGTCTTGCCGGAACCTGTGCCGCCTGCCACAACCATGTTCTTGCGCATCATCACACACAGCCGCAGGAACTCGGCGGCATTACGCGTCCACGTGCCGAGTTCGATCAGCTTCTCTGAAGTCAAAGCCTGTTTGGCGAATTTGCGGATCGTGACGCACGGGCCGATCAGTGAGAGCGGGGCAATGATGGCGTTGACGCGGGAGCCGTCGGGCAGACGCGCGTCTACGTAAGGCTGGCTTTCGTCGATGCGCCGTCCGATGGGCGCGACAATACGCTCGATCACAGACAGTACCGAATCGTCGTCCATAAACGTCTGTCCGGTCAACTCCAAGCGCCCTTCGCGCTCAACATAGACCTGGTTCGGGCCGTTGACCATGATCTCCGTGATGGATTCGTCGTCCAGAAAATCCTCGAGTGGCCCTAGGCGCATGGCTTCGTCGTAAATCTCCTTGCCAAGCCGCTGCGGGTCAATGCCGCCCGGCAGCTTCTGCTTGCGCCGCACTTCGGCGATGATCTCCTGAATTGTGGCCCGGGCCTTCTGCTGCAATTCTTCCGTGCCGATCCGCGAGGCGGTCATGCGCTTTAGATCGAGCCGCTGGATCAACTCGCCGTGGATCTGATTCTTGATGCCGCGCATGATCGTCAGCATGGGGTCTGGCGCCGGCGAAGCCGGCGGGGTAACGTCGAACGCTGAACCGGGAGAGGTAGGAGGGGGGCAGGGGCTGGTAGGGACGCCTCCCCGAGGCGTCCGCGGACAGTTCGGGGAACTGTCCCTACCGGCAGCGGTCGGCAGCGGCGAAGGGGCCGGAGGAGCTTCATTTTCAGCAGCGGCTTCTGGCGCACCCACCCGCGATACGCGCAGCAGGCAGGGACCGATGCCGATCACGTCGTCTTCTTTTACCGGAGTGGGCTCCTGCAATGCCACGCCGTTGATCATAGTGCCGTTACTGGAACGCAGGTCCTCGATCATCACACCGTTCTCGCGCAAAAAAAGCAGTGCGTGGCGCTCGCTGATATCTGCGTGGCGTAGACGTATCTTGCAGGCCTCGCCACGGCCGACGGTGTAGACTCCGGCCGGCAGCTCGAAGCGGTTGGCAGGTTGGCCGGGATGGGCTATATCGAGATAAAATGTCATGCCGCTGCCGCCCTTAGTCCTTCAAGATCAATCTGTTTCTATCCGTGTAAAGCCGTGGTTAACCCTGCCGGGCAAAGCTTCAGTCGGTTCGCTTGCGCAGAAGCTGCTGCTGGCGGTAGGTGTTGAGCCGCTCGATCTCGTTCTGGATCATGTTGAAATCCACACGCGGCAGAGCGCTCTCGAAATAGACATCGTCGGGATTGCGCAAGGCCAGCGAGATTCGGCCCTTAATCTGCTCCGCGAACACCAGCATCTCCGCCTCGCGCGGGGTTACTTCAAGCGTGACCATGTTGTATGAGGCGGGCGAACGGGTGTCTGTTAGCAGCCGCGTCTTGGCGGTCTCCCGACCGGTTGCCAGCACCAGCACATCCTGCAGGATCGTCATGGTCACCAATTCCATCTCGCCCTGCACTGTTTTGGAGGGAAACGAAAAAGTCCCGAGCACGTCCACATGGTCGTTGGGCTTGACCATTCCGCTGACTGAGGCGGCTCCGCTGACATTGACCGAGATCGCGCGCATTCGTTGTTTTATGTCTTCAGCCAGGCCACGTTCATGAGGGTCGCCGCCTTCGATATCGGACCAGAACACCGGCGTGTCTTTTTTTAGCGGCCTGACCGTCTTGCGCTGGATCAGCAATAAGCGGTCTTCGATCTTGACCGCGCGGTCTTTGACCGTGCTCTCGACCACATACAGTCCGCCGATATCCTCAAGCGTGATCGGCGTGCCGGATGGCAAATCCTTGTTGAGGCCGATCACGGCGATCTTGCGGTTGCGCTGGTCGAACTCCGCCTTCCAGCGCGCGACCTCGCGGTCTTTGGCGGCCAGGTAGGAGCGTGTCAGGAACGCGGCGAGCAGGCCTATGACCACGGAGACTATCAGAATCACTTTTTGTTTCATCGTGCCTATTCCGTTTTTAACGCGAGACTTACAGTTTAGGGCGTTGCGCCCTCCCTTTGCAAGAGACTAATCGAGGTGCGTCCGCTCACGCGGTCGGCAGAGGCGAAGATTACGCAGTGTTTGCGTCCTTTAGCCAGTATCGTAAAGCCGGCGGGCGAAGCCGGCAGGGTTTCAGACCAGCCCTGTCGCTGAAAGCTGCGGCTGGCCTCGGCAACGGCGCCGTCCGGCGGCGCGGGGGAATCCGCCGTCACAAAAGTCGAGCGGGTCAGGCTGCATGCGGCGGTGAAGAGCGGCGTGGCTTCCAGGACAGGCCAGCCCTCTGGCCAGTCAGGTGCTGTTGTTTGCGCCTGCGCGGCCTCGCGCAGCGGCTGCATGAAGGCCAACGCCACGCAGCTTTCGCTGTTGTCAGCCGACGGCATGATCAACACGCGGTGCAGCGTGCGGTTGTCTGCATGCGTGAGCATGGAGACGCCGAACGGCCCGGGCGGCGGGAGGCTCCAGAGCCGGGCCAAATCAGCCGCGACTTGCGAGGGCGCAGCCGAAAAAGCGAAGGCTGACAGCGTGCCGGACGCTGCGTTGACCTGCGCTTCGGTATGGTACACGCGTGTGCCGCCCAGACGCCGCAAGGCATCTTCTCCGCTGCCGACAGGGAAACGCCAGAAAAACTCCGCGTGCGGCTGCACCACCCATAACAAGCACAGGGCCGCTGCCGCGCATATTGTGCGCCCAGACCGCATCAGTAAAGTCCTCCCATCAACGGCATCCACACCTCTTCGCGTATGGCGACTTCGTCCTTGTCGTAGACAAGCTGCCGTATCACGGGATCAACCGGCACAAGCAAAGTTTCCGATGCGTGGGTAAAGCCCAGGGCAGCGGCCATTCCGGGCGAGTCCTGCAGACGTATCATCGACACCGGCAGACGCGAATCGGAGGCGACGTGGCTCCAGTCGCCGGGGTTATGAGCCGAATAGGCGGTGATCGCAGAAAGGGTCGCTGGCAGCAGTGCCGCATTGCGCACCGGGCGGTCATCGGCGGTATAGCGCACACCATCCGCGCCCGCGTTCCAGTCGGCAATGTATGCGGGGGCTTCGGCCAGCGTGCCTTCACGCATCGCCCGTTCGCCTGCGTCGCCGCGCAAGACCGCGTGCAGGAAAAGCGAGGTGCGCGCCAGGCGGCTGATGTGCAGCAGGCCTGTCGTAACGATCAGGAAAAGCAGCAGCGCCGCGCAAAACTCGATGGCGGCCTGGCCGCAACATTGGTGGGGCAAGCGTTTGCTTGCCGTGACAGGCGACGGGCGACAGGCGACCTGCGCCACATCTTGGTTCACAACTTTAGAACTCTCGCACTCTCGCATTTTAGAACTTTTCCTTAATGCCCCCGCCGCGTGCCCCCGCCGCGCCGCGAACCGCCGCCCGCCGGGATGCGGCAGAGATGGCTGTTCTGACTCAGCCATTCCGAGCCCTCCTGACGGAAAGCCGCTTTTTCCCAAACCGCCAGTGCCTGACAATAACGGCAGGCGGCAGAGCGCGGACCAAGTTCCAGATAAGGCCGCAGGTGACTGCGCACGTGACGCACCCACTCCACATCGGACGAGCTGTTCTCCGAACCCGATGCGGCATCCACCGGAATCAGACGCACGTTGCGGAATGCCGGCAGCACAAAGCCTGCCGCCGCGTCGGCGCGCTGCTTGCCGCTATCGGAGTCAAGGTAACCGAAAGGCTTGGCCGCCGCCGTCCAGACCACCTGTCCGCGCGACTCCATGCCTGGGGTCACGCGTTCGACTGCGGCATTGACGCGCAAGACCGCGTCCGCGCCGGCCTTGTCATACTCCGGGCGCACCTGGCCGGTGACCGGAAAAGAGTCTTCGCCGTCGGGCCGTATGCGCGACCATGCCGACCAGACACCGGGATCATAAACATACCAGATTTCATGCGCATCCATCACGTTGGTGACATTCAGCATGGCGGCGTCAGCGGTGAAACCAGCGCCGCGCAAACTCTCCGCCAGCGCATCTGCCGCGAAAAGGTTCTTGATCGGCAGTTCCACAGGGCGCAGACCGAGACCGAAGATCTCCGAGTCGGAATAGGCCCCTGGGTCGACATCCGGTAGCGGCGGCCAATAGCGGAAAGATTCATACTCCTCCA
The DNA here is from genome assembly GCA_028701555.1 of Kiritimatiellia bacterium. Classification (GTDB taxonomy): domain Bacteria; phylum Verrucomicrobiota; class Kiritimatiellia; order RFP12; family UBA1067; genus JAQVQN01. The sequence goes on from JAQVQN010000054.1 coordinate 5,790, forward strand.
GCAGGCCGCGCCTATAAAGATGGAACCAGCACCAGTTGGCGCCTTCGATCGCCTCGTAAAAAGCTTTCTCCATCAGCGGGTGGCCGTACGAAGGATCAATGAAGAATTGCGCGTTGTCCGGCCCGGCTGCGATGCCGGCGTCCGCTATGCGCGTAAGCATGTCGGCGTACTGTCCCCAGGCACCGGGCCAGGGCTCGTTGAAAAACAAGGAGCCGTCGAAACTCGCCGCATAGCGCACACGCACGGTTTCTGCGTGCTCGCGCAGAAAAGCGGTCATGGCTTCATCCACATACATCTGGTTGTTCTTGGCCGCGATCTGGGATGCGAAGAGCGCGGTCATGGGTCCGGTGAAACACAACCGGGCCTGCATGTTGGTGATGGCGTCGACCGCTGCCGGATTCTGCGCTGCCAGAGCCAGCACATGCATAAGGTTCAGCTCGCCCGCCAGATTCAGGGAGGCCCCCTGCCAGCGGGCCGCGGCCAGCGCGGCGGCGTCACCCGCGTTCTGCGTCTGGTTCTTGCGCTGGATCACGCGGTGCAGGTCGACATTAAAAAGCAGCACGAAAACCAGCGCGGTGAGGGTCAGCAGCAGGAATACCACGGCTTGACCGGCGCGGCGCGGCGGCTGGCAATTACAAGCGGCGTGGCGGCATGCAGACCCCTTCACCAATTCATATCCTCCATATAGAGCGGATAGTGGCTTTCGATATGGAAAGAGCTTTCAAGCGACAGCCGGTCGCCACCTGCGTCACCCAGTTCGCCCTCGGCCAGGCGCGCCAGCGAGATCAGCAGCGGGTGGCGCTGCCGGACGGTCACGTCCAGCCGGGCAGGTGCGGCACCGTCGATGTTCAGCGACTCGCTGATATCCACGGAGAGCGCGTCCCAAAGCTCGTAATCGAGAATGTGGTTGGAGGTGGGGCTATTCAGGCTGTCCATATAGTCGGGCACGCGCCCGGCCTCCATGGCCACGGTCTGGGAGCGGAAGTTATGGCGCAAGGCCGCGTCCCAGGTCTCTCCCGGACGGCGGCGGAAGACCGCCAAGGCCGCAGAAGGTCCAGCGGAGGCTGGCACCAGACGTCGTCCGGAGGCCGGTATGGCTGCCACGCGTGCGCTTTTCTCCACCATCCAGCGGTTGAAGCCCACTGACCGCGCGCGCGCCGCGCGCGCCGCAGCGTGGCTCAGCACGACCTTGGCCGTGAACAGGTCGGCGTATTGGAAAAGCGCGAAAAAAGCCAGGCAGGCCAGACCGATCACGAAAACGGATTCTACCATGGCCTGCCCGCCGCAGTTGTGTGCCGGCGGGATCAATGGCGGCGCGTTCGCACGCGCCCGGCCTTGGCGTGGTTGCGTTTTCACGGTTGCTCCGGCCCGGTTTATTGGAACGAGCCGTCGGGATTAAGGTTCTTGACCTTGTTCTCGTCGATCTCATCCGCCAGCGAGGCGGCTTCCGAGCCGGCTTCAGCGTCCAGGGCCGAGGTGGCGCCCGCCACCTTGCGCCCGGTGGCCTTGCTTAGACGGGAGAAGAGCACCAGCAGCGTTATGGCGATGAGCACGACAATGATGATGTACTCGACCATGGTTTGGCCGCTGCGCCGTTTTTTGCCTTTATTCATGATTTTCTCCAAGTGTTTTCAACAGTCCGGCGGGTTTTACGGATACTCAGATGCGACCAGATCCATGGTCCGGTTGGACTGAATCTTGACCGCATAAAGGAACAGCGACAACACCGCTACCAGGCCCAGAAGCGCCACGAAAACCATGACATACTCCAACATCGCTTGCCCGGATTGCCGCCCGCCGCCGCCGTCTGCCTGAACACACAGGTTTAACATTGCTTTCATCATACCAAGTAATGGCCGCCCCTGACAATGGCAACAATGCGCGAGGAACGATTGGGGGTGCGATTGCAATGTTAGCTAACCAAAAAATCTCCTGCGTTGACCTATAGGGGGAAAAAATCATATACTGTCTCGCTTAACTATTGGAGGCATTTGCGTGAATGTTGAACTGATTGATAAAGCGCGGGTTCGTGTTCCCAGCGTGCCGGTGCTGGTAAATATGGTTTCTAAACGTGTGCGCCAGCTCAATATGGGCGAGAGGCCTTATGTGAAACCGTTGTCCATCGACGAGGACAAAGCCGAGATCGCGTTGCGCGAAATCGCCGAAGGCCTGCTGATTTCTGAAATCGATTTTGGGGCGATTGCCAAGGCTGAGGCCGCGCACTCGCACTGGTCGCGCTAAACACTCGCCTTCCGCCGGGAGCGGGTTAAGGGATCATGAGTTCAGAGGGCAAAAAGAGACTCGGCGGTAATCTTACGGTCAACCGCAAGGCCGCCCACGATTATTTTGTCTTGGAGCGTTACGAGGCCGGCATAGAACTGGTCGGCACGGAGGTCAAAGTCGTACGTAATGGCGAAGCCGGGCTAACCGGGTCCTACGCGCAAATCAAGGACGGTCAGCTTTTTCTGAACCAGGTGCGCATACCGCCCTACGCTTTCGGCAACCGGTTCAACCACGATTCCTTGCGGACGCGCCGCCTGCTGATGCACAGGCGCGAGATCATGAAGCTGAGGGCGCTATCCGAACAGAAAGGTTTGTCGCTGATACCTTTGAGGATGTATCTGACCCCGAAGGGTCGGGTGAAGGTGGAGATAGGCGTTTGCCGGGGCAAGGCCCAGGAAGATAAGCGCGAAACCATCAAAAGGCGCGATGCGGACCTGGAGGCCCGCCGGGCGGTAGCCAAACATTATAGAGGATGAGAATACTGTTAAGGAGGATGAGGATATGATATTGCCACTGGGGTTCATTCAGAATATCGGGCCGACACAACTGCTGCTGGTCTTGCTGATCGTTCTGCTGCTTTTCGGCAGCAGCAAGCTGCCGGATCTGGCGCGTTCGCTCGGCCGTAGCCTGGGCGAGTTCAAGAAAGGTCGGGAGGAAGGCGAGAAACTGGCCAACGAAAAGGTCAAGGAGATCGTCGATGACCTCAAGAAGGAAGAGCCGGAAAAAGTTGAAGGCCCCAAAGCCTAGACGCGGCGGGCGGCCGTGACGCGCAACCCCACCATCCTGCCGGCCACCCTTTCGCGCGCCGTCCGGCTGATCTGGCTGAGCGATCGGCATCTGGCATTCTGGCACACGGTCGCAACCGTGCTGCAGGCCTTGCTGCCGCTCGCGGCGGTATTGTGCCTGAAGCAGGTCATAGATTCCGCCACAAAAATTTTCCAGACCTCGCCGCGTCCCGCACTTTCTTTGTCCGCACTTTCTGACCGTTACGCCGCTGACAGTGATTTCCGTCAGATTGTGCTCTGGGCGCTGGCGGGAGCTTTGTGCCTGACGCTGTCCGCAGCCCTGCGGCTCTTGTCGGCCTGGGTGGCGGAATTCCACTCTTTGGCGGTCACGGAACGGGTTTACGGACTATTGCACGAGGCGCTCGCCCGCGCCGATTACGCCTTCTTCGAAAACGCGGATGATCAGAACCGTCTCCACATGGCGCGCGAAGAGGCTCTAACGCGCCCGGCGCACGTGCTCGCGGGCCTAGGCCAAACCCTGCACAGTATAGCTGGCCTAGCCGGCGTCATGATCATCCTGGCCGGGTTCAGTCTTTGGCTGCCGCCGCTGCTGGCGCTGGCCGCCCTTCCGCCGCTGTGCTTCAAGCTTAACCGCGCCCGGCGTTTCTTTGAATGGCGCAAAAGCCTCGCGCCGCTGGAGCGCGAGGCCGCCTATTTCCACTCCGTATTATCCGATAACGCAGGTGCCAAGGATGTGCGCCTTTACCAGCACGGCGATTTTTGCCGCGGCCGCTTCCGCGCCGCCCGCGAGCGTCTGCGCGAGGAAAGGGTGGCATGGCGCCGTTATGTGCTGACCCGCGAGGCCGCCGGCATGGCTGTCGGACTGCTGGCCATCGGCTTGAGCCTGCTGTGGATGACCGGCCGGTTGCTGGAGGGTGCCGCCACGCTCGGAGCGCTGGTCCTCTGTGTGCAGTCCGTGCAGCGCGGGCAGGCCGCGCTCTCCGCTTTGCTTAACGCCCTAGCCGCGCTCTTTGAGGACGCTCTTTTCCTCCAGAGTTTTGAGGGACTCTTGAATCAACCGTCGCGCATCTGCGCACCGCCACAACCCGTGCCGGTGCCGGAAAGATTCACGCGCGGCATAACCTTCGAGAATGTCTCTTTCACATATCCCGGCACAGACCGGCAGGTCTTGAAAGACCTCTGCTTTACCCTGCTGCCGGGCGAACGCGTTTTTCTGTCCGGCGCCAACGGCACGGGCAAATCAACCGTCATCAAGCTGCTTTGCCGCCTGTACGATCCCACACAGGGCCGCATATTGGTGGACGGCGTTGACTTGCGTGCTTTCGATCCGGACGAATGGCGCGCTAGAGTGGGGGCCCTGTTTCAGGATTTCAACCACTACCAAATGACAGCAAGCGACAACATCTGGATCGGCCACACCCGCTCCGCGCCCGATGCTCCGCAGATCCAGCAAGCCGCGCGTGAAGCCGGTCTGGCCGTGCTGCTGGATGCATGGCCAAAGGGCCTGCAAACCCTGTTGGGGCGCTGGCTGCA
>JAQVQN010000443.1 GCA_028701555.1 Kiritimatiellia bacterium
ACTGACGCTGGCTAATCATTCGGCGAATTTGCTTACGGTCCAGGCGTCCTTGGCTGACGCGGGCGCACCATCGGGCTTGAGCGCACTGGGAGATGGCACTGTCAAACTGCGCGGCGACCTTGGGTTAACTGGTGACATCGCGATCCACGGCGGTACACTGGTCTTTGACCAGGTTGCGGATCAGGCGGTCAGCAACCGCTTCAGCGGTTCCGGCACCATAGTGAAGGAGGGAGCGAACCTATTGCATCTCATGGGGACGAACACCTACACCGGTTCGACCCATATCAATGCCGGCACAGTTCGGGTGAACGCGGACACCACTTTCGGCACACCGGATGGCGGGGTGTTTGTCGCATCCGGCGCCACGCTCGACATTGGCTGCTCAGCAGATGTGGGCGGCACACGCGCGCAAGACGCGCTTAACTTTGGGGACGAGCTGTTTACGATCAGCGGCAGCGGCACGGACGGCGGCGGCGCACTTGTGAACAACTCCGCGACCAGACAGTTAAACGCATTCAGCAGGATCGAGTTGGCGGCAGATGCGGCGGTCGGCGGCACGGCGGACTGGCGTGTGCAGGGGGATGCGGCGGTATTGACGCTGCATGATTACATTTTGACCAAGAAAGGCGGCAACCTGGTAGATTTGTCGCGTGTGTCGGTCAACACCGGGTCTGGGCATATCGATGTGGCTGCGGGCACGTTGCGGCTCTTATATCAAACCAAGCTCAACGGCTCTGCCGCGAACACCCTGACAGTTAGGAGCGGATCTGAAGTGGAACTTTACAATTTGACTGCGGTTCAACCTTGGCATCTGATTTTGGAGTCCGGCGCAACGCTTGATGCGGCCAGCGACTACGCAGACGGCCAGAATCGCTGGGCCGGGCCGGTGGCGGTCGGCGCGAATGTCACTCTGACCGCCGCTTACGATGTAGCCGGCGAACTGCAAGGTGTCATTAGCGGGGCCGATCCGGTGACGAAAACCGGCAGCGGAAAATGGATTTTATCCGGCACGAACAACACCTACACGGGACAGACGCGCATCCATGGTGGAACCCTGTCAGTAACGTCGCTGCGAAATGTCGGCGAAGCCTGCTCACTCGGCCAACCAGCGAATGCCGCAGACGGCGCGATTGTGATCGGCACCGGCGCAGTGACGGGTTCCGCGCTGGAGTATGTCGGCGCGGGAGACACGAGCGACCGCGTGGTGACCATGGGCGCGACGACAGCCAGTTCGACAATCACCCATAACGGTACAGGCCCGCTGAAGTTCACGGGCGATCTGGCGGTTGCCGCTGCCGGCGACAAATCGCTAGTGCTGCGCGGTGATTCAACTGCGCCGGGCGATTTTGCTGGCGGCATCAGTGACGGTGCTGGAACAAAAGTGGCAGTGGTCAAAACGGATGCGGGCAAATGGAGCCTTTCCGGCACGAACGGGTTCACTGGAAATCTGCAAATATACAACGGCGAGCTGGCTGTCGCAGGTAAGCTCGAACACGGTTCCGGCAACATCTGGATTGGGAACTACCCAGGATCCGGCGGCATCATGCGAATTTTACCGGGCGGGTCCGTGAACGGTGCCTATCCCTCAGCCACTACATTTTGCCAATTGATCATAGGCAGCGCCGCAGGCGCGGATGGCGCGTTATACATGGACGGAGGCACCTTGACGCGCAACGCCAGACTCGGGACGACCGGGTTTACCTTGGCCTACCGGAAAAACTACGGCTATTTCAAGATGGGAGGCGGCACCGCCAGCGGCACACGGCTGCATATGGGAGGCTATAATGGCACTACCGATGCGGGCGGCCGCTCAATCATCCGTATGACCGGCGGAACATTGGCCTTTGCTGAATACATGATGATCGCAAGGTATACTGATGATGTCGGGGTCTTCACGGTCGATGGCGGTCTCGTTGACCATGCCGCAGGTTCACAACCGCTGTCTCTCGGCTTCAACGGCGGGCGCGGCGAATTGAACCTGACAGGCGGAACGTTCGATAACACGGCGCAGACGCTGACGGTGTGCCAAAGCAGCGGCAGCTCGCTGGGCTTGGTCAATCTCTGCGCAGGCACACTGAAGACGAAAGACATCGTGCAGGCCAACAGCGGGATGGCGGTCGTGAACTTCATGGGCGGCACGCTGAAGGCCGCAGCGGGAACTACAGCGGCCTTTTTGCCCGCCGCTTTGACTGGAGTATACAGTTACGGCGCACTGGGCGGCTTCCAAGGCGGCGCGGTGATCGACACCGACGGGAATGACGTGACGCTTGCGGCGCCGATCCGTGTGCCGGAAGGCAACGGCGTTCACGCCATTGCGGTGGCGACGCCTGGCGCGGGCTATCTCGGCGAGCCGTATGTATCGATACGCGGGGGCGGCGGCGACGGTGCGGCGGCGATCGCGAACATGGAGCCGTACGGCAACGGACGCTACCGAGTGGTCTCCATCACCATAACCTCGCCGGGCTCGGGTTACACCGAGACGCCGGACGTGACGCTGGAGATGGGCGGGTTCAGCACGGCGGCAACGCTGGGCGCGGTCACTATGCTGCCGAACGTGGGCGGCGGTCTGA
>JAQVQN010000055.1 GCA_028701555.1 Kiritimatiellia bacterium
CCGCCCGTGCCTTTATCCGGATAGAACCACGCCGGATCGAAGCTCACCTCCCACGGCCCTGTCAGTTCCTGAGCCGTTTTCAGCTCCGTGAAATTGACTCCTGGCCCCTGAATCCTGCCCCCTGACCTGTCCGCCGTAGCCTTGGCAAAGGTGGATCCCTGCTCCCTGAATATCACAAACGCCGAGCCGTAGGGCTCAAGCTTGAGCGTCACGCGCGTGCGTTCGTCCTTCACCTCGCCCTGTGCCAGAACCCGCATTTCGCCTGTCACCGGATTCCACAGTTCGGCCTGCCCGCCTTTCACTCGGAACAAGCACTCAACACGCAGTGCGGCTGCTTGCGGGTTGGCCACAAAATAGATCTCGGCTTCGCCATCCTGCCGGTGAATGTAATCCAAAGGGGTATTTGACTCTGAGCTTTCGACAACCTCGAAGTCCGGCGGGAGGCTGGAGGCTTTCAGCCACTCGGCGGCGCTGCCGTACTGCACAAGCTCTTTCTTGGAATCCGTTCCCCACAGTTGCGCAATCAGCGCCTGCTCCTCGGTATCGCTCTTCTGCCAAGCAAGCAGGCCTGAACCGGACTCGGGCCGCGGCCCGATGAGGGTGGCGCCGGCCTCTGCCAGTTCGCGCAACTTGCGCAGCACCGCCGGGGAGATGCTGGGATGCGACGGCAAGACCAGCGCGCCGTAGCTCATGCCGTCCGGCAGCACAATGCGTCCGTCCTTGACGCTGGCGCGGTGCAACAGGACATGCTCGGAGGCCACATCGTAGTCGTAACCCGGAGGCAGGCCAGCGGGGTTCATCGCCTTGAGTCCGGCAAAGTTCGGCGCTAGGTCGCCGTAATAGTACAGCACATCGGCGACGAAAAGCCCTTGCTGCAGGAGCCACTGGCAGCGGTTTATGTAGGCTAGGAAGCCCTCGGAGTGCTGCCACCACGTGCTGTTTGGGTTGAAGTGCGTACCGGCAAAGAACTCCTGCCCGGGCAGACCCATCTCCTTCGGCGAGCAGACGTTGAGGGTCCAGACAAGCTGATTGAGTCCCTCGCAAAGAGCACGGTCGAAATTCGGCTTGAGGTTGTCCCAGACCCTCTCCTGCCAGTGCGGGCCGATGGTGGTGAAGCCCTCGGCGGCGACGAGCCGCTTGCCGTAGGTATGGGCGGCCGAGGCGGGCTGCTTGACGAAGAAACGCTTCGCGTCCGTGACACGGTGCCTCCAAGACGTGGCCCAGAATTCAGACATCGGCACGTCGATCATGCCCAGGCAGTGCTGGGCATCGATGGGCACACCATGCGGTCCGCCGGATTCGGCTCTCACCTGAAGCCCGTGACGGCGCGCATTCTTCAGGAAGGGCCCGTAATAACCCTCGGCGGACAGCTCGGCCACAGTCTTTCGGAAATCGTGCAGGAATCGTTCGCTGGACTCCACGCTCCCGACGACCTGACGGGCCATCACCGGCAACCATGGTGTAATCTCGTATCCGCGGCGCTTGCGGAACTCTTCAGGCAGACGAGCCGTCCAGTTATAGGGCTCAATCTCCCAACTGTCGGTATGGAGATAGCGGAGCGTGCAGCCCGAAATTGCTCTCGCGTCCGACACCAGCGGCTCCACCACATCATCCCAGTAACGCTGAAACGCCGTTGCGTCCATGGGATCAAGCGCAAGTCCCTCCCATCCCTGACTGCAAGTGGAGACCTGCGCCCTCGGACCAACGGTATAACAGAAACGCAGTATTTTCCAATTGCCTGCTGGCGGCGTCCATGTGAGGCTCCCGTCCGCCGCCATCTGTCCGGTGAGGTCGACAACCTGACGCGGCTCGATCCCCTTTGCGTCCATCCCTTTAGGTGTCGGCGCCAGCTCCTCGGCGATGGGTCCGTTGCCGCCGTGAACCGGACGCAGCAAGGCCTTTTTCTCCCAGTTCTTAATTTCTACTTTTCTCGCAGTGGACGGAATCGCCAGCACAGCGACATCTCTGAGCAACCCGTGCCGTGATGGCGGCGCTGCAAGCATCACGGTCTGCGACTCTGGCCCTTCGACCGCAGTTTCGGTCCAGCATAGTATCTTCGCGGCGTCCTCAGCCGCCACGCGCGGACCTCCGAGGTTCCATCCGCTCTGAATATTCAGCGCCATTTCCAGTTTCAGCCGCGCGCCTTCGCGCAGAGCGTGGCAATAAAGTTCGCGCCACGCTTCGCTGGCAAAAAGCACTCCACGTGGCACCTGCCGGTTGCCGTCCTGATTTGCACCGCCCGCATCGGTGATCAGCGCACCTCCGAATCCTTTCTCCTTCATCGCCTCCAGGTCACGCGTGATCGCTTCTTTTGTGACGTTTCCGTTCAGCCACCACCAGTAAGAGTGAAGCCGCGCCTCCGCAGGCGGAACAGCGAAACCGCGTTCAAGCGAGAGCCCTTCTGCCATTGCAATTTGCGACAGCAATAATACCCCAATCAACATCCGATACATGCGCGGTCTCCCCTCAAAAGACCCTGATCATCGTGCCGCCGTTATAGACGAGCCGAACTTCCGTACCGCTGTATTTCACTGCCCACGGAGGCACGACATTAGTTGCCTCAAAGGGGCCGGTCACAGGAGAACCCGTCGCGATCACATGCGTCTCCTTTGAGAGCGCAGCCAGATCCGTGACCTCAAGCGTCATGTTCGTCACGTTCAGCGCGCCCGACACGTTCAGCCTTCCCGTGCCGCTCATGCGCAGCGTCCCGTCGCCGCTGATTGAAGGCGGCGCATTGGTCGTGGCTCCGACATCCAGAACAGCGCCTTCAAACACCGTCACCGCCGAAGCGGTCGGCAAAGCATCATTTATGCCGATCTTCAAGGTGCCCTCCTCAACGGTGGTGGGGCCTGAATAGGCGGACGGCCCGCTCCGCGACAGCGTGAGTGTGCCTGTGCCGACTTTCGCTAGCGCCGCCTTTCCGTACTTGTAATCTTCAAACCTGTTGGAAATGGTCGTGTCGGTATTCAGCGTACCGATGGCGAATAACGTTGTCGAGCCATCCTTATAACCGCCCTGTACAATACCGGAACTGGACAATGCCCCGATGTTCCATCTGCGAGTAACCGCTTCGTGCGTCTCCATCCGCAGCAATCCATTTGCTCCGATGGTCACATCGGCGTTGTCACCGACCGGATTGTCGTTGACCTGCAACGTCCCAATGTCGATTCTCAGAGATCCGCTGAACGTGTTGGATCCAAGCATGATGAGCCGCGGATAAGCGACGTATCCGGAGCCCGTCTTAACTGTGAGCACCAGATTACCCGCGCCGGTAATTCGGCCGTCTCCGAGGATTCCCTTTTCATTTTCCTTTGCGTTGTTTTCAATCGTGCTGGTCGTTCCTTCCGCCAAATGTATATTCTTGTCGGTCTCAAACAGCGACGACTCCACGACAAAAGATAGCCTTCCGCCCGCCAGCGTGATGTCCCCCTTGCCCAACGGCTGAGCCGTGCTCTTGGCCGCCACGCTGCCGACAACGACATTGCCGGCGTTGACGACGGTCGGCCCGGTGTAAGTGTTAGCCCCGGTCAAGTTCAGAGCACCTGGGCCGGATTTGGTCAGGCCGGTCGCGCCTGACGCTGCATCGGCAATGACGGAACCGATAGCCAGAGCGCTGCTTGTGTTATTGTTGATGATGACCAGATCCCGGTCGGCAACGGTCGCCGCGCTGCGGAGCGTACCGTTTGTTATGGAAGATAAATTATTGTCCACAGCACTGGAAACAAGGATGCCCCCCGTAGTCAATGTCTTACCGGGTGCGACCGCGATGGTGCGCGCTTGAGCCTGCGCGAAGCGGAGTGATGTCACAGCCGTGTCGTTCGAAAGGATCGTGTCCGTGTCTGCCGCGATGTTCGCGTTGTCCGTCAGGTTCGACGGCGTGCTCGGCGTATAGGTTGCGGGGATCACCGTCGTGCCGTTGAAAGCAGCCCAGTCGTTGCCTGCAGCCGGAGGCGTGGCTGTGCTGTCACCCGTGTAAAGCGTGGAATAGGCCACGCCGCTCTCCGTAATCGTTTGGTTCGCAGTCCATGACGCGGAGGATAGATTCCTAGTGCCGTTATAGGTGAGCGCGACGTTCAACGTAGCGCCAGAGTCGCGCGTGAGCGCACCGAGTGCAGCTGACAGAGTGCCGCCCGTGTTTAAGCCAATGACATTTGCGCCAGTCTTGATCGCAGTGCCATCAAAAGACTGGCTCAGAGTCTGAGATTTATTACCTTGAAGGGCTAGGATGCCGCTGGCGAGCACTAAACCAGAACTCGTGCTGATCGGATTCGATGTGTTAGGTATGCTCTTCCAGTTCACAGACAACTGTCCGCCGTTGATGATCGTATCGCCTGTGTAGGTGTGGGTGGCTACAGGCCAGAGTTGCACGAGCCCCGGCCCATTCTTTGTGAAAGCATGAGCCCCGCTGATAATGCCGGTCATTGTAAGTGTGCCCGCTGTCTCTTTGATCATGAACGCGGTATCCTGCTGTAGCGCGAACGACAGTCCGAAGGTCTGCGCGGCTGTACTGCGGTGCGTCACGTTGCCGCCCATAGCGACCCGGTTGCCCGACAGATTAAACGCGCCCGCCCCAGGCAGGAATGTGATGCCGTTCAAAAAAGTGTCCGCCGCAAGATCGTTGTTGTTGACCAGACCGGTCGTGCCCCCGAAGAGCAGCGTATCGTTTGCAACCGGCGCGCTGCCGCCCCAGTTGGCGGCGGTGCTCCAGTTGCCGTCAGCGCCTTCACCTGTCCAGATCCTGTCCGCCGCGAGAGAGAATCCGGCGAACCCGCACACTGTACCCAGCGCCGCAACTTTGAGCCATATTATCATGTTCTTCATGCCCGACTCCTTTTTGTTCATCGTTTTCATACTATTTCCTCTCTTATCTGCTTAACGCCCGTCTAAAACAACTTTGACAAATTCACTTTTGTGCTCTCGTGCGAACCAGCTCGCCCGATCACCATGATCGTGTCATCCACAGTTTCCAGCAGCGAACCAGCGGTGCGGTAAAGCGCCAGAATGTTTTCAAGCGGCGAGCCGACCTGGATCGCGTGGGTTGGGCCGAGGAAGAGTCCGCCTTTGGGGAATAGTGCCAGACGTCGTTTGACCTCGCGCTCGACATCCTGCGGCGTACCGAAGGCCAGGGTGCTCTGGACGCAGACGCTTCCGCAGAAGGTCAAGCGATCTCCGACCTTCTTCTGGAGTTCCGCGATGTCGGTCTGGGGCGTGGTGGGCTGCACCACATCATACACGTCGAGACCCAGCTCCGCCAGACGCGGCAAGAACGCGGCCACGCACCCGCACATATGCATCATGGTCTTGGCGCCATACCCGTGAGCCATCTCGAAGTAAGCTTTGAACTTGGGTGCGAAATGTTTTTCGAAAATCTCATCGCTGATCACCTGCGCAATCTGCGTGCCTAGATCCTCGCCGATGTGCGTGAAGTCGATCAGCCCGCCCGCCGCCTCCAGGACGCGCTTGTGCTGGTCATAATAAAACTGGAAGCGCGCCTCCATGATGGCCAGATAGACCGGATCATCCGTGAAGAGGTCCATCAAAACCTGTTCCGTGCCGCGAGCGCGGGCGATGCTGTTGATGAAGTCCATATCCCCGGCTGTGCCGAAGCAGATGGCCACGCCCTGCTGGCGCAACGCCTCGCACTGCGACCGGATCGTCGAGTAGTCAAACCAATCCGCCGCCGGGAAGTGCGAACGGTCGAGCTGCTCCAGCGTCTCCACGCCTGCAAAGGGCTGATAGACAGACTCCAGATACTTGCCGCCCTCGAACTCGGCGTATTTGTAATGCTCGCCCCAGTAACCCTCGATGCTGCCGTCCGGAAAAGTTTTCAGTTCAGGTCCGCAATACGGGGGCTCGACATAACGGAAATCATCGCCCAGCACGCGGAGCAGTTGCTCCATCGTGGCCAAGCCGAAATGATCCAGCAACATCTGGTTGATCTCGGGCGTACCCTCGTGCTTGACTGGGATGCGGTCATAGCCCGTCCGCGCAAAGGCGCCCAAGACCCGTTCACGTGATGTCATCCGTTGCATGCAACCCTTTCCCATCAAAATGATGGCACAAGAGTAGCACACAACACTCTTGACGTGAACGCCAAATTGCGTTTATCATTCACCATTATGCGAACAGCATTGCCAACGGTTTTTCTGCTCATTGATTCTGCGCGCGCCTATGAACGTGCCCTGCTGAAGGGCATCGCCCGTTACTCACAGGTGCGTGGGCCCTGGGTCTTTTCCCATAAAGGGCCCTTCTGGGAGAGGCATTCACGTAAGGATCTTCTGGAAAGGATGAAGTCCGCGGACGGAATCATCATGCGCGAAGGCCCTTTCATGAAGGAAATTTTCGGCTTGCGCATTCCTGCGATTGTGTCGAACTACGCCACAGAGCGCATTGCGGGAGTTCCGAACATCATCAGCGACCATTTCGCGGTCGGGCGGATGGCGGCTGAGCACCTGCTCGAACGCGGTTTCAGGCATTTCGCCTTTTGCGGATATCCCGAGTTGTTCTGGTCCAACCAGCGCTGCGAGGGCTTCACCCAACGCATCGCGGAAGCCGGTCTTGAATGGACAGACTATCGCCCGACTCAAACGATCCGTCAGCATTGGAAGCATGAACTGCCCTTCATGATGGCGTGGCTGGAAAAACTCCCGAAACCCGTGGGCCTCTTTTCCTGCGTGGATGAGCGCAGCCAGCAGGTCGCGGAGGCCTGCAAAAAGAGCGTCTTGCGCATTCCGGACGAGGTGGCAATCCTCGGGGTCGATAATGACGAGATGATCTGCATGCTCTCCAGCATCCCGCTTTCCAGCGTTGCGATCACGGCCGAGAGGGGCGGGTACGAAGCGGCGGCGGTGTTGGACCGATTGATGAGAGGGAAGAAGCGGGGCACCGCTGCGATTGAGATTTCGCCGAGTCACGTTGTCACGCGCACATCGACCGACATTGTCACAGTGGCGGATGGTCACGTCGCACGGGCGCTGACCTTTATCCGGGACAACAGCAAACGCGAACTTCAGGTCGGGGATGTCGCACAGGCGGCGGGCTTATCCCGTCGCGTCCTAGAAAAACGTTTCAGGAAGACCGTGAACCGCTCGATCTACGGACAAATCCGGCAGGAGCGCGTCGGACGGATTATTCAACTGCTGGCTGATCCGGCCTTGCGCATCGCCGACATTGCCGATTCACTCGGCTTCCCGGATGCCGCGCATATCGCCCGCTACTTTCGTTCACAGACTGGACTCAGCCCTGCCGCATACCGCCAGCGCAACTATCTCTCGTGATAATCAGTAATGATAATTCTGGAGCAAAAAGTTTTCGATGGTTGTTGGAAACTCCGTTTTGATTATTGGATAAACAACTTGTTTTATCTCGCTGTTGTTGAACTGTACGGCACTAAATTTGCGGAAGACCCAGTTTCGGCAGAGGAGCCTAAAATTCTAATATCGGCGGCGCGTTGGTCTCGACAGCGGCAGGCGGCGCGTTGGTCTCGGACAGCTCCCCGTCCGGCGCGCTGAAGGCGGCATGCAGTCGTTTGAGCAGGTCCGCTACCAGCTCTTCCTCACTCATTTTGACGAAGACCTCCGCCTGGTCACGCGCAATCCAGAAGCTCACCTCCGGCGGCGGTGTAATCCTGCGCCAGTCGCCGTAAACGCCCCTGGTCTCAACCCGGTCACCCTTGTTCATACTGCCTACCACGACAGCCGTGGCGCTCGGTCCAGCCCTGACCTGACTCTTGTCGGCCGTGACCAGTCCGCTTTTAACCAGATCGCGGTAGATGTACAGCGACAGCGAGTCCGGGGCCAGCACGGGTATCCACAGTGAAACGCCGTCATCCTCCCCGCGCACTTCCAGCTCCGTAGCAAGCGGCAGCCAAGCCGCCGCACTCTCCTGCGGGCTATCGATACCCGTATATAACGCGGCACGCTCCGCCGTGACCCGCGCCATCAAACGGCCCGGTTCGCTTGCCGCCGCCGCCGCAATCGCGCAGATAACAGCGGAGAAGCATGCCATATGACACCGCCACATCATTTCGCCCTGCCTAACAAAAAAACAAGCCGCAACCGTATGTTCTCCCAAGGAGTATACGACTGCGGCCAAATATGCTTTCGGGCAAAGAAGCGACCTACACGTCCGGCTTGGTCTTACGCAGACCCAAACCGCGGTCACCGTCTTTCCACTGCCCGCGTTTCTTCAGAAGATCCACACGCTCGAAACGCTTGAGCACATTGCGTTTGACCGTAATCTTACTCGAACCCTTTAAACTCGTATGCTGACTCATCGCTAGCCCCTATTCCTCTTCAAGTTGCCTTCTTCCGTCAAAAAAGAATTATTATGATACCAAAAAAACGCATTCCCTCAACCCTAAACCGTCTGGCGACCCGAAAAAATTGGGAGTGTGCAAAATATAAGGCGGTTGCACATACCGCACATATGTGCGATACTGGCATCTAAACGAATGGAGACCCCCGATGAACATCACACTTTCGGTAGACCCAAAACTCATAGAGAAATCACGGCGCATGGCCCGCCAACAGGGCACGTCTCTCAATCAATTGGTTCGCGACTATCTGGAAAAGTTTTCGGGTTCCCAGCGGGACATCTCCGCCGCCGAAGAGTTTCGAGGTCTTGCGCTGAACAAAGGCGGGCGTTCAGCGCCTGGTTTCCGCTTTGATCGCGAAGAGGCCCACGCGAGGATGTGACAGATGGATTTTCTGGATACCAACATCGTGGTGTATGCGAACGACACCCGCGACAAGCGGAAGCAAAAACGGTGTATCGAAATCATCGAACGGGCACTCACCACAGGAGATGCGACCGTTTCGACGCAGGTTCTTTTCGAATACGCGAACGTCGCATTGACGAAACTCGCGCAAAGCGCTGCAGTGATACGACGCCAGATCGAGCTGTTGTCCACGCTCCCAGTCATTCCTCAATCCGCCGCGTTGGCCATACGGGCGACCGAAATCAAAGAACTTTACGGGCTCTCTTTTTGGGATGCGGCAATTATAGCGGCGGCGGCGGAAGGGGGGTGTTCGCAGATCCTTTCCGAAGACATGAACACGGGGCAGATCTATTGTGGCATCCGCCTTGTCAACCCGTTCCATCCCTAATGAAACATTTTTATGTTCGAGCATCTTTACATCCACATACCATTCTGCGACGGCAAGTGCCATTACTGCGGCTTTTATTCGGTCATGGCCGCGCCAAGCCTGACCGAGCTTTATGTCGGGTTGCCCGCCGCCGAGCTGGACGTGCTGCGTGAGATGCGCCAGATTGCGGCAAAGACCCCGATCCGCAGCGTCTACATGGGCGGCGGCACACCCGCTATGCTGGGGTGCGACGGACTTAAGCGTTTGGCCGAAGGCATTGCCGGCAAGCTGGATCTCAGCGGCGTGTCGGAGTGGACCGTGGAACTGAACCCCGCCTCGGTGAACACGGACATACTCGATACGCTCCGCGCGATCGGCGCCAACCGCATCAGCATCGGCGCACAGATTTTCGACGACCCGACCTTGAAGTTGATCGGGCGCCGCCATTCGGCTGAAGATGCCGCGCGCGCAGTGGCCATGGCACAGGATGCCGGGTTCGGCAATGTCGGCATAGACCTGATCGCCGGGCTGCCCGGCGTCACTGACGAACTATGGGGGCAGACGCTAGCGCACGCGCTAGCGCTACAGCTCAAGCATTTGTCGGTGTACGCGCTCAGCGTCGAGCCCGGAACCGTGTTGGCCGCCCAAGCCGCCGCCGGCCTGAGGTTGCCGGACGAAGAGGCGCAACTGGCGGCCCTGTCGCAGGCGGAGCAGGTGCTCGGTGCCGCTGGGTTCGCGCGCTACGAAATCTCCAATTACGCCTTGCCGGGTCTCGAGTGCCTGCACAACCTCAGCGTCTGGCGTGGCAGCGACTACCTGGGCTTGGGGCCTGCCGCAGCCTCGCGGGTGGGAAAAACGCGCTGGACCAACTGCGCCGACCTATCCGACTACATCGAGGCCGTGCAGCAGGGCCGACGCCCGGCATGCGAGCGCGAGACCCTCAGCGACGTTGACGACGCTTTGGAGCGCGTGGTTTTCGCGCTGCGGTTGGCTGAAGGCATCGGCTTGGACGAGATACGGCATAAATTCCCGGTTTTGTCCGGCCGCATCGGAGAATGGAAAAAACGCATGCAGGGCTTGGCGCGTCAACAGATCGCCGAGCCGCATGGCCAGCGCTGGCGCCTGACCGCCCGCGGCCGCGATGTTTGCGACGCAGTCTTGCGCGAGCTGCTTTGACGGGTAAGCACTGACGGGGGCTGTAGTTCCAGATCAGGTTATAAACAGGTGATA
>JAQVQN010000056.1 GCA_028701555.1 Kiritimatiellia bacterium
TCACGCAGGTATCCCAAAGCCGGATGCGTCTTTTCGGAGAGATCGGACTGGGCCGCATTCGTCTCCATGGCCCGGAAGTAAACGCGGTAGTCATCCACGCTCAAGGAGTCGCAGGCCTGCTGGAGCAGCGCCATGCGCCCGCGCCTTACCGCACGGTTGTTCCCGTCGGGCGGATTCTGCCGCAGCCATTTCCGCGCCGTGCACAAGTCGTCCTGCCCATCCGCCACGCGCTTAGCAGAAAAAGAACACCCGCCCAGACAACCCGCAAACAAAATGGTTGTAACCAACCAGACGCAAGCATGAGCACGCCCCATCGCTACCCCTTTCTAATGCGGGCTATCGCCCGCAACCCCGAATCCTCACCACGAAGTTCACGAAGGACACGAAGAGATGATTGATCTAACAAAAAACTTCGTGTTCTTCGTGGTGAAACAACTTGTTTTTTATTGCTGTTGTCTGTTTGTAAGGCACTAACAAAATATTTCATGAGCAATCATTGCTCGCACACGCCTGCCGCCTCTACCAGCGGCTCAGGTCGTACGCAAGCAGAAGGAGACAAAAACACTTACTAGCGATTAGACATCCACGCTGTAATCGACTTGTTGTCTAGGCGGCACATCGCGGCCGTGGCCGCCAGGTCAGCCTGCGCATCGCTGAGGCCATCAGGCTTAAAACCTTCCGCCAGACGGTCCGCCAACAACAGCGCGATGGACAAAGCGCGCGTGCAGTCGCGGATGAAGGCCACACGGCAGCCAATCGGATCGTCGGGGTCGCCGTCCGCCCGCAACATGTGGCAGTCGTACTCGACCACGCCCTTCCATCCGACCTGGCGCAACGCCCAGAACATCTGAACCGTCTCCTTCAAGCCCTCAGGCCCGATCAGCGGAGGGAAGTCGTTGTCGAACTGCGCCTTGATCTGGCTGCCGAAGTGCAGGAAGAAGAGTTTCTTCATGCTGGTCAGGTACCCCACAGTATGCACGGCGTTGAGCAAGGCCATACTCTCATGCTGCAGCAGTTCCGGATTGACCCCGTAGAACTCAGGATGCTTGAGATGTCCGTAAATAAAGCCGACCGCATGGCCGGAAGTCGGCAGGAACATGTGCCCGCGCGGCTCGTTGGGCTTGGGCTCGATCGTCGCTCCGACATAGTTGTCCAGCTTCTTGGCCTTGATATAGTCGTAAACGCCGTTCAAACCATCGGCCAGCCACGAGTAGACCTTTTTCCAGTCGACGTTGACCGGCACCTCGAAACCGTCGCGCGCCACCCAGTAGGTGTAGTGCTTGGCACCGAAGAACGCGCCGATGCGCAGAGTGCGCTCGACCTTTTTACGCGCCAGCGCCCGCAGCTTAGGATCGGGATTGGTCAAGCCGCCTTTGCGAAACAGGGCGTTGCCGTGCAAACCGCAGGTGGCGGTATTGACCACCAGTCCGGCCTGGTCCAAGATCGTCTTAATGGCATGCAGTTTCGCGTATGTCTCGCTTTTCGGATCCAGATCGTCATTAGGGCGTGACGGGTCCCAAGGCACCAGATCGTCGTCATGGAACGACGTGGCCTCAATCAGCCCCTCTCTGGCAGCAGCAGCAAGAAGTTTGGCCACTTCAATCGAATCTATCTTAGGCAGCACCGGCCCACCGAAAGGGTCGCCCAGCGGATTGCCGACGCACCAGAAGGGCATTGATCTCAATGTGACAGGATCGATGTTGTATTTTTTGCTTTTCATGTATTCGCTCCTTATTGTTTACCGAAAATTCTGGTGTAGAAAGGTGCCCAGTAGGACAAAATTATGTCCGCTCCGGCGCGTGCGAGGGCAGTCAGCGACTCGCGCGCCATAGCATAAAGCTCGCCATACCCTTGTTCCGCAGCCGCGTGCAGCATGCTGTATTCGCCGCTGACATTGTAGGCGGCCAAGGGCAGATCCGTCCGGTCCCGCAAACGTGCAAGCACATCCAGATAGAACAGTGCTGGCTTGACCATCAGGATGTCCGCGCCTTCCGCCTCGTCTAACTGCGACTCGCGAAGGGCTGCCCGGAGATTGGCAAAGGATGCCTGATACCCCTTACGGTCTCCCGCAGATGGGGCAGAGTTTTCCGCTTCCCGGAAAGGCCCGTACATGGACGAGGCGAATTTGGTGGAATACGACATCAGCAGCGTGTTTTCCAGACTGTTCTCCGCCAGCGCCTCACGGATCGCAGCGACCTGCCCGTCCATCATGGCGCTGGGCGCCACCACATCCGCACCAGCCGCGGCATGCGAAACCGCCACGCGCGACAAAAGACCGTTGGCCGCGTCATTGTCCACCTGTCCATCCCGACCGAGCGGGCCGCAGTGACCGTGCCGCGTGTAGGCGCACAGGCACACGTCAGTCATGACGACAAGATCCGGAAACGCGCGTTTGATTAGCGGCAAAGCACGTTGGACAACTCCCGTGTCGTCAAATGCGCCACTGCCGCCTTCGTCCTTGCCCCCCTCAGTCTGCCCGAACAACAAAACTCCGCCCACGCCCTGCTCGGCTACCGGATGCAACGCCCGCAACAGTTCATCAGCACTCATGCGGCTCTGCCCCGGCATGGAACTGATCGGCTCTTTGCGGTTATCGCCTTCGACAAGAAACACCGGCCAAACGAATTTAGCAGGCGACGGCGGAGCGGAGTCGAACATCGCCCGCAGCATGGAGGTGCGCCGCAAACGGCGCAGGCGCACATCTGGGAATCCCATACTCATATCAATCCGGAATGAAAAGTATTTGCCCTTCCCGCAGAAGCGACGGGTTGGAAATTTTATTGGCTTTCATGATCACGTCCAAGCTTTTGCCATAACCGCGGGCTATCTCGGACAGCGTCTGCCCGCGCTCGACCTTGTGCTCATAGCCGCTGCGGCCGGTTGCTGCTCCCGATGCAGCGCGGGCACCTTGCGCTGCACGCGCAGCCGTTGTACGAGCGGCGTTGATGTCTGCCTGCTGTCGCGCC
Organism: Kiritimatiellia bacterium; assembly: GCA_028701555.1. GTDB lineage: Bacteria > Verrucomicrobiota > Kiritimatiellia > RFP12 > UBA1067 > JAQVQN01. The sequence continues at coordinate 2,967 of JAQVQN010000056.1, forward strand.
GCGATCTTCTCGATCCGTCCCGCCAAATCATCAGTTATCTCTTTGCGCAGCGTTTCGCGTTCGGCGCGGATAGCTTGCAAATCACGCCGCAGCGCAGCCACATCATCCTGCGTCCGCACAGCGCTTCCAACCTGAGCTTCGAACTGGGCTAACCGCGCGTCCAGCAGTTCCTGATTACGGTTCAAGACCGTCATCTGCTCCGACAACTGACGAAACTCCAGACTCATCTGTTGGGTATTGGTCACGACACGCGCCACTTCCGGGTCACGCTTAGGCTGGGCCTCAAACACTGTTCCCTCGAACATGGGTGAAGTGCATCCGACCGTCAACAGCGCCGCCGCCATACCTAACCCCGCAAAATTAAACTTCATCACTATCGCTCCTCGCTTCTACTCACCCCCACACACACTCTCTCTCTCAAACACTAGGCATCAGATAGAACACAACCCAAATCACGCACATCAGCGCCAAGAAGATCAGAAAATTGCGGCGGCGAAACTCGATCATGTCATCCGCAGATGTCCTGCGCAGTTGCCGCATACCGCCAGCCGCGATGTAATGAAACAACCTGCTGCGCACCCGCTCAGCTCCCGGACGCTTGCGCTTGCTGAAAAACATACGGTTGCCCCTTGCGTCCTCGCGCACGTCAAGCCGCCAGGCCAGCGGTGAGCGTCGCGCACTACAACCTACAAACACGCTTGAAGTGCCTGTCTTAAGAACATGTCTGTCAGCCCTTGGCTCCATCAGCCCCCTTTGATGCAATGCCTTACGCCTAAACAACAACAATAAAAACTATCTATGGAATGATAATGATCTGACCGGCCCGGATGCGTCCGTCCGGATCGATTCTGGTACGGTTTGCCTCGCGGATACGCTTCCATAAATTGGCATCGCCATAATATTTTTCCGCCACGCGGAAAAGCGTGTCTCCCGGCTGAACTACATAAGTGCGCGCCTCACGGTTCGTAGCCGAATCCTTGTCCCGCTTGGATTCTTTGGCGAAAATGGAATAAGCGGACAGGTCGGGCTTGTCATTTTTGCCAGGAACCTCAATCTTGGATGTCTCACGCGCGGATTGCGGGGGCGGTGCAGGCACCGGCTCCCCTGTCAAGCGCGTTTTAACCTTCTGCAAAACCTCTTCGTCACTGGGCACATCCACAAGCGGCTTACGTGTCTCCGTCCGGCTCTCGCCGCTCTTGGCTATGGCTGCGGCCTCCTCGCGCAAAGCCCGTAAATTCTTGGAGTCTGTACGTGCGGCAGCAGCCTGATTCTCTGCTGGCTCATCCTGCTTTGACAGCGGCTCATGAGGCGCGGAGGTGCCGTCTTCGCTGACCCGCAGCTTGGCCAGTATATCACGCAAACGCCGGTTGTCGTTGGCCAGCGCCTCCATCTCCTTCTCGACCCGCTCTTTTTCCTCCTGCATAACGGACTTCTCGCCTTCCATAGCGGTTATCAGGCGGTTCAGGCGGTCAGTTTCCTGAAGCAGGTGGGCGGCAGACAACCCCTGTACGGAATCTCCGACCTTGCGCAGAATCTGCGGCGCCAGCAATTGCTCGGCAATCCTGATACGGTCGGTCGCCAAGGTTTTTTTCTCTGACTCCGGGCGCAGATACAGGTACTGTTTGTAATGGTAAATGGCGCTGATGTAGTCTTCCTCGTGGTCGTGCAGCAACGTGGCCAACTGGAAATGCGCGGAAAACGCGCGGGGCTCCTCTATCAGCACCCGGTTGAAAAGACGGATAGCCTCTTTGATGTCACCCGACTGCTCCGCCGCGAAAGCTTTGCGATACAACGCCGAACCACGCTCGTTAAGCTCATGCCTTGCGGCACCTTTATGGCCACAACCGGCGCAGACTAACAGCAGACACCCCAAACTCAGCCAATGAATTTTTACGGACATGCGATTTGTCCTCTGAAAACGTTTAGAAAAGCACCGAAGCTCTTTTTTGGTTTGGTTTAAGGACGGAAGTGGAATATTATTCCCGACAAACACAGAGCGTGTTCCGACTCCCGCGCCTTTACACTCAAAAAAGAAAAGTCTATTTTACTTATATCGCTAAGAATGACCACAGAAAACCGTAAAAATCTTTGGACGTCCGCATCAGATTGCTTGGGTAAATCTGGCATGCTAAGCGTTATCATGCCAGTATATGGCCTGGAATCGGTCATCCGGCGCAATCTTGAGGCTGTCTGCGATTACCTGGCAGGCAACTTGCCTTTTGAGGTGATCCCAGTTGACGACGGCAGCAGCGACGGCTCGGCCGAGGCGTTGCGCCAGGCAGCAGCAAGAGACCCGGAACATGTTCGGCCGGTCTTCGTCAAAGTCAACGCCGGTAAAGGCAACGCCTTAAAACGCGGTTTCGCGGCAGCCCGCGGTTCGCATATTCTGCTGCTCGATGGCGACCTGGACCTCTCTCCTTCGCGCCTCACGACCTTTTTCGATGTCATGCGCGACCAAAACGCCTCGATCGTGATAGGCTCAAAACGGCACCCCGACTCCGTGATCGACTACCCCTGGCACCGGCGTATCGCCAGTTCTATCTATTACACTTTGGTCTGGATGTTGGTCGGCCTTCCCGTGTCAGACACGCAAACCGGCATGAAACTTTTCACACGCGACGCCTTGGGCTGGGCGCTTGACCGCATGCTGGTAAAAGCCTTCGCCTTCGACCTTGAAGTCCTTACCATCGCTAACGCCAAGGGCTTCAAAGTCGCGGAAGCCCCGGTCGAGATGCACTTCGGCAATAAGATCGGCTGTCTGTCTTGGCGCAACGTGGTCCAGGTCATGAACGACACCCTAGCGATCTTTTACCGTCTCCGGATCTTGCGCTATTATAGCAGCGTCGAGGTGGCTCCGCCGTCAAATGCGCCCCTTAAAGTGTCGGTGGTGATCGCCTGCCCCGCCCCCAGCCCCTATCTTGCTGAGTGCTTGGATGCATTGGAGCGACAGACCTATCGGCATTTTGAGGTCATCGTCTTGCCCGACGCCCCGTCCGAGCTGGGCCCGCGGCCATTCCCGTTGCGTGTGGTCCCTACCGGCAAGGCCCGCCCTGCCGAGAAACGCAACAAGGGCTTTGCCGAATCGGGCGCAGATGTCGTGGGCTTTATCGACGACGACGCCTTCCCTGCGCCGAACTGGCTGGAACACGCCATCAAGTACTTCACGCTGCCGGATGTCGGCGCGGTCGGCGGACCGGGCGTGACCCCCCCCCACGACCCTTTCATGGCACAGGCCGGCGGGCGCGTCTATGCCAATCCGCTGGTCTCCGGCAACTTCCGCTACCGTTATGTCGGCGACCGCGTGCGCTCAAGGGTGGACGACTTCCCGAGCTGCAACCTGCTGGTTAAGTCTGAAACCCTTAAGGCCATCAAAGGTTACCGCACCGATTTCTGGCCGGGCGAAGACACGATCCTGTGCTCGGACATCGTGCTGAGTCAGGGCCAGCGCATCGTCTACGATCCTTGGGTGCAAGTCTTCCACCACCGCCGCCCGCTGTTCGCCCCCCATCTGCGCCAGATCGGCCGATACGCCCTGCACCGCGGGCATTTCGCCAAGCGTTTCCCCGCTACCTCCCTGCGCTTGAGTTACCTGATACCGTCGTTTTTTGTGGCAGGCATCATCCTTGGCGCAGCCTGCGCACCGCTGCACCCTTGGCTCAGAAACGCTTACATCGGCGCCCTCATGTTCTACGCTACCGTCACTTTTGTTTCGTCCTTCTCATTAAGGCCACTGCTCTGGCTCGTCACATGGCTCGGCGTGATGGCTACCCATATCGTTTACGGGGTGCGCTTCGCCCAAGGGCTGCTCTCGCGCCGCATGCCGTGCGAAGTCGCGAGTTTCGATCATCCATCCGAAAACCAAGAAAAAGCTCCCGTATGAACACCATGCGCAACCTGACTCTGTTCTTAATCTGCCTCGCCGCGCGTTTCCCGGCCGACACCGCAAAGCCATCGCATCCCGCGCACACGCAAGCCTCCGCTGTCGCCGAGGCCATCGGGCAAGCCGAAAATACGCACCCGCGCCTGTTCGCCACAGCCGCAGAGTTCCAGCGTGTCAAAAACGAGTGCCGTGATTCATCCGCCACGCAAACGGTTTTGGCCCGGATACTCTTTGACGCCGACCAGATGCTGCAGTTCGAGCCTTGCCGTTATGAAAAAGAAGGGCGCCGACTATTGCAGGTTTCGCGCACTGTCCTCAAACGTGTCACCACGTTAGCTATGGCTTTCCGCATGTCGGGAAATGCGGTTTATCTGGAACGTTGCCGTACCGAGTTGCTGGCTGTTGCGGCCTTCGATGACTGGAACCCCTCGCATTTCCTGGACGTGGCTGAAATGACGCTCGCCTTGGCCATCGGCTATGACTGGCTCTATCATGAGCTGGACGCGGAGACGCGCGCGACCGTGGCCGGTGCCATACTTGAAAAAGGTCTAATAACTTCCAAAAAGCATACAGGGTGGGTGCGCGCTTCCAACAACTGGGGACAGGTCTGTCACGCAGGCATGCTGGCCGGAGCTTTGGCACTGATGGATCAACACCCGGACCTGGCCGCCGAGATCACGCACCGCGCCATCGTCAACCTGCCGCTTTCCATGCAGTCAGTGGCACCCAAAGGCTCTTATCCCGAGGGCCCCGGCTACTGGTCCTACGGCATCAATTTCAACGTGCTGGCCATCGAAATGCTCACAGGAGTGCTGAAATCAGATTTCGGATTGATGGATCTGCCCGGCTTTCAACAGACAGCCCTGTACCTAGATCTAGTGACCGGGCCCTCTGGCAAGACCTTCAATTACGCGGATGGCGGCATGGGCCGCGAAACTGACGCCGCCACATGGTGGTTCGCCAAACGCCTGCAAAGGCCCGACCTGCTGGCATATTTCGAGCGCCACGCCATCCTGAAACATTGCCAGGACAAGCGCCCCGCCGCGCCAAAAAAAGGCTCCCAACGCCTTTTCCCGCTGACACTGCTCTGGATGCAGCCTGTACCTCAAGACCTTACCACCAGCGCGCCTTTAAACTGGTCTTCCGGCGGCAGCGTGCCGATAACCATACAGCGATCTGCCTGGGATAACGAGCGGGCTGTCTTCGTGGGCCTAAAGGCCGGGGCACCGGCAGGACCGCACGGGCACATGGATGCCGGTTCTTTCGTTTATGACTCAGAAGGCTTGCGCTGGGCTTATGACCTCGGTGCTGAAGGCTATCACGGCATAGAATCTCGCGGCATGAACCTGTGGAACAGGAAGCAGGACTCTGACCGCTGGAAAATTTTTCGCCTTAACAACTTCAGTCACAACACGTTGGTCATTGGAGGACAGTTGCAACTCGCTAGCGGTGACGCAAAAGTCGTTTCATTCATCGACGGGCCTGAGACGGCAGCCGTTCTGGACCTGACCCCGGTCTACACCAATGCCTCCCATGTGACACGCTCAGGAACCTTGCTGCCCAACGGCGAATACCGACTGACAGACACGCTTCGCGGTCTCGTTCCCGGAACCGTCGTGCGCTGGGGCATGGTCACATCCGCCAAGCCCGACACCACGCGCCCCAGCACACTGCTGCTGCGCCAGAAGGGCAAAACGCTCAGACTCAACGCATTGCATTCGGCAGAAACCGTTTGGCAGACTTACGAGGTCGCTCAGCCGCCAAACCCTTGGGACTCGCCCAACAAGGGCATGGTTATGGTAGGCTTTGAAGCTGTCGCGCCCGCTTCCGGACAACTTGATTTCAAAGTCCTCTTCACTCCCGGCTTTCTTTTGCCTCCGCCAAACCAGACCGGCCCTTAAACCTCTAACGCTAATTTCTGGAAATCTTCAGATGCCATCACCTTTTGTACACCTGCACCTGCACACGAAATACAGCATGCTTGACGGCGCATGCCACATCCTGCCGCTCGTTCAACGCGCCAAGGAACTCGGAATGCCTGCCGTGGCCATGACCGACCACGGTGTGATGTACGGTGCCATCGATTTCTACCAAACCTGCGTGAAAAACAACATCAAGCCCATCCTAGGCTGCGAGATATACATCAATGGGCGCGAGCCACTTTCGGCGCGCGATCCCAAGGTGCCCTATTACCATCTGGTGCTGCTCGCCGCGAACGAAGAGGGCTACCTGAATTTGGCACGCATCAACTCGATCGCCCATCTCGAGGGTTTCTATTACAAACCACGTATCGACAAGGATACCCTGCGCGCCCACGCAGGCGGACTGATCGGACTTTCGGCCTGCCTGCATGGCGAGGTCAACATGCTTCTCAAAGAACGACAGCTCGACGAAGCCGAGAAGGTCGCTCGCGAGTATGTGTCCATGTTCGGCCCCGAGAACTTTTTTCTGGAAATGCAGGATCACGGCATACCTGAGCAGAAGACGGTTAACGAAGGTGTGCGCGAACTATGCCGCCGCACCGAGTTGCGCTCGGTCATAACCAACGACGTCCACTACCTGCACCGCGAGCACGCCGAGGCCCACGAGGTCATGCTTTGCATCCAGACCTCCACCGTACTCAGTGATCCCAAACGCATGCGCTACGCCACGGACGAATTTTATTTCAAATCCCGTGAGGAACTGGGCAAGTTCTTCCCGAATGACGACGCCGCTTTCGAGACCGCCGGTGAGATCGCCGACCGCTGCAACCTTACCATGAACTTTTCAGAGGGCAAGGCCGATGACCTGCACTTCCCGGCTTACCAAATTCCTGAAGGGTTCTCCAACGGGCTGGAATATCTCGTCAGTCAGGGGAAACAAGGCCTGCACCGACATTATGGTTTCGACTTCGCAAATCCCTCGACCGATGCCGAGAAGGCGCTCGTGGAAAGATTTAACTTTGAGGTCGAGACCATAAGACAGACCGGGTTTATTAATTATTTCCTTGTGGTAGCTGACTTCATAAACTGGTCGCGTAGCCACGGCGTGCCGGTCGGACCGGGCCGCGGCTCAGGCGCAGGCTCTCTGCTGGCCTACTCCTTAGGCATTACCCAGATCGACCCCATCCGTTTCGACTTGCTCTTCGAGCGCTTCCTCAACCCGGAACGCGTCTCTCCGCCGGACTTCGACATCGACTTCTGCCAGTCACGCCGTGAACGAACCATCGAATACGTTAAGCAGAAATACGGTAAGGACCGTGTCGCTCAAATTGTAACTTTCGGACAACTTGGCGCCAAAACCGTCATTCGCGACACCGCCCGCGTACTCGAGATACCGCTCAACATGGCCAATGAGTATGCCAAGATGATCCCCGACGACCCGAAAATGACGTTGTCTAAAGCCAAGACCGACAACCCCGCCTTCGCCGTCGCCTGCAACAAAGACCCCAACCTGCAACGCATAATGCGCTATGCCGAG
>JAQVQN010000444.1 GCA_028701555.1 Kiritimatiellia bacterium
CCGATGTGCCGCCGGACTGCTATAAGGTCCTGGCTGAGCGCGGCGTCAAAATGCTGCAGACGCGAGGGCGTAAACCTGATGCCAAGGAAAAGAAGATTTGCGATTACCATCTGCCGGACACGGTGCTCGAATATCTGTGCCGTCATCAGGGATGGATGCATTTTGAAAGCGGCATAATCTTTTACAGCGCTTCTGCCGGCGGTTGCGACTGGACACCGGTGGACCAGATAGTTCCCAAAATTTTGAACTGCATCGAAGCCCCCTCCAAAAGCCATCTTGTCAACATCGCCGGACACGAGCAGTACTGGTGGCCGTTCTACAAGAATTTCGTTCCGGACATTTACGAACGCTACGCTGCCGCATTCCGCTTTGTGCTGGACCGCGGATACCAGCCTGTCTGGATAGAGGACGGGTTTTTCGGCGGCCTGCCCGCTTAGTCCGCGGAATGCTTCCCGGGAGCCTTGCCGCGCGAGACCGCCTGGCCGTCAGGCCCCAGCGCGGAGCGCGATGAGCCGCAGGCCGCGAGCACTTGGTCGGCGGTCTTGAAGTGGCACTTGGCGGTCTTGAGAAGAATCTCGGGGCCGCTTTTCTTGACCAGCTCGACGGCAGAGGCCTTGACTTGCTCGGAGGCGCCCTTGTGGGCATGGATGCCGTGGGTCTCGCCCAGCCGGCCCAGACCGCGCAGGAAAGCCTCGCGCGCCAGCACCGAGGCCGCCGCCACCGCGATGTCGGACTCGGCCTTGTGCCGCTGCTCGAGCTTGATCTTGCGCCCTTTTTTCATCAGGGCGCGCTCGATCACCTGCTTGGCGCCGAACTGGTCGGCCACCGCGCGCGGGCAGTCCGGCACGGTTTCCAGCAGGTTCTCGATGCAGCGCGCGTGCGCCCAGGCCAGCATGGTGTTGACGTTGCGCATCTTGGCGTACAGCCGGTTGTAGGCTTCGGGGCCGATGGACACCAGCGCGAAACGCTTGGGACCAAGCAACTGACGCGTTTTCGCGCCGATGAAAAAAACAGCCTTGTCCGTGAGCTGCTTGCAGTCCTTGACCCCAAGCTCCTGCATGGCTTGCGCGATGTCGGGGTCGACGTACACGGCGCTGGCCACCAGCGGACCGAAAAAGTCGCCCTTGCCGCTCTCGTCGATACCCATGTGCGGCGCGAACAGCTCCGGGTTCAGAATCTCCTCGTAGCCGAGATTGGCGGACAGCAGCACGTTCGGCTCCAGAAAAAAAAGCACGAAGTCCTCGGCGCCCTTGCCCTGCACCAGACATTTGCCGCTATTGTACAGATTCACCACGCAGTCCTGCGCCTCGACCGCGATCTGTGTGTGCGGCACCTGCTTGGGACGGTAGTTGCCCATCTTCAGCATCACCTTGAGCGCCGTCTGCTGATCCTTGTCCAGAACGAAGGTATATGAATTCTTTTTTGGTTGCATGGATGGAATCTTTTCATATGCGCCTTGCTCGCGCAAGCGCGCTTTTTGCCGGGACGCGCGACAGGTGCGATTTCACTTCATTGAAGCGCACCAGCGCACGACAGAACCCGGTTGTTCCGGCAGTTCCGGCAGGCGTCCCGCTGTCGGCCGTGCCTCACATGCCGAAGCCCACCCCCCGGAGTTTTTCCTGCAGTTTGCCGGTGGCGTTCTCGATCTTCACTTTGGTTGCGGAGAATTCGCGGCGCACGGGATAGCGTCCGCGTTGGCCGTCGAAGGCCGCCGCGCGGGCGGCGGCATCCGCGCAGCAGGACTCTTTCAGGCGGCGCGAGTCGGCCTCGATGTCATAAACGGCCAGCGCCAGCTCGCGCAGGATATCCTCGTCCTCCCGACCGGCCGCGTCGGCGCTCCAGTGCGGCAGCGGGGGCGGCGGCAGGCCGAAACCGAACTCCGGCGGCAGGCCGAGAAACCCGCAGGCGTTGCGGTAAACCATGGCCGTGCCGTTGACCTTGCCCTCGTACGAGTGGCCGGCTATGTGCGGCGTGGCCAGCTCGGCGCGGGCCAGAAGGTCGGGACGGTAATCCGGCTCGCCCTCCCAGCAGTCGATCACCGCGTGGCCCACGTTAGCGTCGAGCGCGCGCAGCAGTGCATCAGTGTCCGTCACCGGACCGCGCGCGGCGTTGATCAAGACCGCGCCGGGTTTAAGCGCGGCCAGACGCGCCGCGTCGAGCAGGTGCCATGTGGCGTCCGGCCTCCTTTTGGTCAACGGCACGTGGCAGGTCACGATGTCGGCCTCGTCCAGCACACGCTCCAGCGGCACGAAGCCCCGCGCCTCGCTGTCGGCGGGGTCGCGCTGCCGCGGCGGGTCGTTGGCCAGCACGCGCATGCCCAAGGCGCGGGCATGGCGGCAGACGCGCCTGCCCACATTGCCCACGCCGATCACGCCGACGGTTTTGCCCTCAAGCCGAAAGCCGTGCCTGCCGCCAAGCCAGAGCAGCGCGGCTGTCACGTAATTCGCCACGCTCTCGGCGTTGCATCCCGGCGCGCCGCACCAGTGTATTCCGCGCGCGGCCAGGTAAGGGATGTCGATGTGGTCCGTGCCGATCACGCCCGAGCCGTAGAAA
>JAQVQN010000445.1 GCA_028701555.1 Kiritimatiellia bacterium
TTGACCATAGTGTAGTGCGCCATATCTTCAAAAACCAGTTTGTCGCCAACTCGCAGAGGCCTGTCAAAAGACCACTCGCCGATGATATCGCCGGCCAGACAGGTCGCGCCCGCCAGACGGCATGTGCATTTTTTGACACCGGGGTCACAGCCGATATCCGCTCCACTACCAGGAACAGAGCCACCCAGCCAACCCTCTTCACGGAAAACACGCGGGCGGTAAGGCATCTCTAGCACATCAGGCATGTGGCAGGAACAGGAAGCGTCCAAGATCGCCACCGGCCCTCCATTCTCCACAATGTCGAGCACGCTGGCCACTAGCGTCCCGGCATTCAGCACACACGCCTCGCCGGGTTCCAGATAAATTTCGCGGATGTTCGGGTGCCGGTTTCGGAATCCGTTAAGCGTTACGCACAGCAAATCCAAATCATACCCCGCACGGGTTATGTGGTGGCCGCCGCCAAAGTTCACCCAGCCCATATCCGGCAGGAACTCGGAGAAACGTTCTTCGAACGCAGCCAGCGTGCGAACGAACGGCGCGGCATCCTGCTCGCACAGCGTGTGCATGTGCAGCCCGGTTATGCCATCCAGAGATTCGCCATCGAACGCCGCACGCCTTATGCCGAGACGCGAACCCGGCGCGCAAGGATCGTACATCGGCGTGTGCCCTTCCGAGTGTTCCGGGTTCACCCGCAGGCCGCACACAATCTTTTGACTATCGTTATCACGCAGCACCTTTTGCAGCAACCGCAACTGCGCGAAAGAGTTGAGCGTGACATGATCAGCAAACACTGCGATCTGCCGCATCTCCGTTTCGGAAAAGGCAGCCGCAAAAGCATGCAACTCGCCGCCGAACTCCTCGCGTCCCAAACGCGCCTCATGCACCGAACTCGCGCAACACCCGTCTAGTACGCGGCGCATTTGCGGGAATGCGCTGAACATCGAAAACGCTTTCAATGCCAGCAAAACACGGCAATCGGTGCGGCGCTTGACCTCTGACAGCACGTCAAGATTGCGACCGATGGCTGCGGCGTCCACCACAAACGCGGGTGTGCGAAGTTCACCTATCTCAATTTTTTTCATATCAGTCGCTCGGCAAGGTCACGCTCAAAAGCCAGCAAAGCCTGACAATTCGAACAGCGCGCGGCAATTATGCCGCTCTCCTCCGGCAGTCGTCCCTTCCTGCCGCACACGAAACATTTAACAGAACTTTTTTCACAAGCCGGACCAAGCCTGCCGGTTTCAGCAAATTTTGCGACAAGCCCAGACATGCGGAGCGGCCCATGCCCTTCCAATAAATTATAAGCCTCGGTAAGCTGCGAGAACTTTTCGGCAGTCAGAGCGCGTATGTCGGGATCTAGCCCAGCATGTTTGTCGGGATGATATTTGAGACTCAGCCGCCGGTAGGCACTTTTCACAACAGCGGGGTCCGCGTTGTACGGCACTCCCAGGGTCTCGCAGGCCGTACGCCTTTCAGTATCATTGGTAGTGACTCCGGAACGCGCATACAAGAGCGCGGCCTGACGCACAACCTCGTCAGATATGCCGGCATGGCGCGCGAAAAAATTGATGCAGGCGATCTCCGGCGTCGTGGGGTCGCCATCACTAACCGCCGTGCGCCAGAACCACACCGCGGCCGCAGGCGCAAGCCCCTGAACTTCGCGCGCCATCACAGCCAAACGCTCGACGCAACGGTGTAGACGCGGCGAATCATCCACCAGATAGGCGATGTCCTGCTCCGTCAGGGATGCCCCGGTCTGCCTGCTGATCTCGCCCAGGATCGAGCGCACCGCAGCGTCTTCTTTGAGTGTGAAACGTCCGTCGGCGACAGCCAGCTCATGCAGTGCCCCGGCCGCCAACGCCACCAGCCGCAAGGAGTGCCGTTCCGCAGCCCCCGCGTTTTTGCGGTCAACAAAAAAATGCCCCGCCGCGGCCCCGGCCAAAGCGCCCATGGGGCCGAAGAAAGACCCTATGCTGCCGCCGATAGCTTTGCCTCTCCAATTCATAATCTTTCACACCGAGAAAACATACCGCTTCTCGAAATGAAACGCCTCTTCAACATGCCTTATCAAGGGCTCGCCTTCCTCGGGCTGCCCCAACACCTCGATCACGTCAAACCGGTAGTACAGCTCCGGATACCCGGCCTTGCGCAGATACGCCGCCGCAGCGCGGTTGAGGGCATGCCGCTTGTCGCGGTCAACCGCCCGCAGAGGCCGCCCATAATCTTCCCGCCGCCGCGCCTTGACCTCCACAAACACCAGAAAATCGTCTTTTCGCGCGATAATGTCGATCTCGTCGCGCCGGTTAGGGCGCACGTTGCGACCTATGACTTCGTACCCTGCCTTGCCTAGAAACTTGGCTGCCTGCGCTTCGCCCCATTCGCCCACCTGTGCCGAGCGCGGCTTTTCAGCCGTCTTGCCTCCACCCAGCATCCCGGCGAATCTGGAGACTCCGAACATGCTTTCTAACCCCGCATAGCCTCGCGACCGGCGCGGAAAGCGTTTAGGTTCATCTCCAACATTCTTTCGGGGATACGCTCGCGCATGGCCTGCT
>JAQVQN010000446.1 GCA_028701555.1 Kiritimatiellia bacterium
AACCACTAATGGACACGAATAAACACGAATGGGCATGGACAGGGGGGATTAAACCACAGAGGCGCAGAGACACAGAGGTTTTTTAGGGGGCGTGGACCGTAGTACGGACGCCGCCTGTTGCTAGTCAGTTTTAACCATGAAAGACATGAAACTTCATGAAAGGGGAAAGAAAGGTATGACGATGAAAAAGAGAATGTCGGACGCTTATTTGGCAATGGGGGGCTTGGCTTGCTTGTGCTTGTCTGCGGTTGTCGGGCGCGGGGCTGAGGAGCGGCGGTTAGAGATCGATCTTCGTGACGCAAAAGCTTTAGAGCAGTGGCATGTGGAAGACAAGCGGGCCAGTGTGGCAGGCGGCGAGCTGGTGCTCGACGGGCGCAACGCGCCGAGCCGCGTGTTTTTGAAAACGCCGGCTTTCGGCGACGTAACGCTTGCGGCCTCCTATCTGGTGGAAGATTCGGCGGGCGTCAAGGCGGTGGGTTTCGTGATCGGCTCGACGGATTCGGCGACGAGTACCTATGTGCACTATGACGCCAACGGGGCGATCCTGTGCCGGGGCGAAGCTGACAAGCCTTGGCAGGAGATCCGGCGCACGGGCAAGAAGCATGTTTCCGGCACATGGTATGCGGCGCGGGTTGAGCGCAAGGGCTCGCGCGTGAGTGTTTTCTTCGACAACAAGCTGCTATACGAGACCGAGTGCGCGGGCGAGCCAGGTCTGGTGGGTTTTTATGCCAGCCAGACTGTCGGGCATATCAAGGACATCGTGGTGAGCGGAACGCCGGCCGCGCCCATAACGGAGTGGAAGCCGATCTCGGTCCTGCAGAAGTGGGTGCATGTCTGCACCGACGCGGGCGCGGGCGGGTACGAGGCCTTTCCGGACGTGTGCCGGACAGCCGAAGGACGGCTGCTGGCGGTCTTCTACGCGGGTTACGGTCATGTGGCCATGCCCAACGAGAAACTGCCCAAAGGCGGCAGGATCAGCGGGTGTTTCTCCGACGACGAGGGCGCGACTTGGTTGGAAGCGTTCACACTGTTCGACGGTCCTTACGACGACCGCGACCCGTCGGTGACCCAGCTCAAAGACGGTAGGCTGGCGTGCGTTTTCTTCACGCTCAAGCCCAAGCCGGAAGGGAAAAGCGGTTTTGACAAGCTAGGCAGTTTCATGGTGACAAGCGCGGATGGCGGCAAGAGCTGGGATTCCGAACCCAGCCAAATCTCGCCAGACCACTTGTGCTCCTCGCCGATCCGCGAACTGTCGGACGGCAGGCTGGCGTTGGGGTTATACTATGCGAGCCCGCAGGGGGCTCACGGGGCGGTGACCTTTAGCGAGGATGGCGGCAAGACATGGGGCGCACCGGTCAAAATCCCGACCGGCGGTTTGCGTTATGATGCCGAGACCGACCTGATCGAGCTGAAAGACGGGTCGCTGTTCGCCGCATTGCGCGGCCAGAAGCATTCGGGCTGGGCGAGGAGCAGTGACGGCGGCAAGACGTGGTCCACGGCCGAGGTGTTCGGATTTCCGGGGCATTGCCATTACCTTCACCGTGCGCCGGGCGACATCATCCTGATGGCGCACCGCTTGCCTGCCACGAGCCTGCACTACAGCCTCGACGAGTGCCAGACCTGGAGCGAGAACGTGCTGGTTGATTCGGTAGGCGGTGCTTATCCCAGTATGGTCACGCTCAAGGACGGCTCGATCCTGATCATTTACTATGAGGAGGGGCCCGGTTCGAGCATCCGAGCCAAACGATTCCGTGCCACACGCGAAGGCATCAAGTGGCTGAGGGTCGGCGAGTAGCGATTAGTTGTTATGTAGGGCAAGTCTGACCGGTCAGACTTGTCATACAAGCGACATCACGAGATGCAAGGATATTACAATTATTTTATCGTTACTGTTTACGTGTGAAACTTGTGTTATAATTTGAATGTTCGGGTGTGCGAGGGCGTATCGCGGGTCAGATGCCGCAGGTCGATGGTCGCGGGGCGCCTGTCGTTTAGAAACCATGAAAGTTATGAAACTTCATGAAAGAGAAAAAGATGACAATGCGAAAGAGAATGGCGGGCAGTTTGTTGGCGGCGTGCGGTTTGATCGGCGCGGTTATGTCGTCCGTGGCGCAGGAACAGGCAGCGGAGATCTGGGGAGCACCGGTGCAGCAGAAACGTGCGGAGATATTGTGGACCAAGGTTATTTGCAAACAGCCGGGGAGGTATATCGGGTGGCCCACGGCCTGTGTGCGTAAGGACGGCGAGATACTGGCAGTGTTTTCGGGAGACCGCGACGAGCACGTCTGTCCGTGGGGCAAGGTGCAGATGGTGCGCAGCAAGGACGCAGGGGTGACATGGACACCGGCGGTGAACATCGCCAATACGCCGCTGGATGACCGTGACGCGGGTATCATCGAGCTGCCCAACGGCGATCTGGTGGCGGCGTGGTTCACCTCGGTGGCGTATCAGAACAGCATCAGAGACCGCGCCAAGCTGAAGCCCGGTTCGCACCGCTTCTTCTGGTGGCTGCATCACGAGAAGCTGATGCCGGAAGTCAAGCAGGAGTGG
>JAQVQN010000447.1 GCA_028701555.1 Kiritimatiellia bacterium
TCACGTATTCCTCGGATGTCTCCCCGACCCGATCGGCCATGTCTTTTTCCGGTCTTAATATCTGGTCGGTTGTGACCTGTAGGACATCGGCCAAACGCAACAGCACCTGCGCGGAAGGAAAGTTCTTTCCCTGCTCGATGTTGCATATCGGTCCTTGCCGCATGCCGAGCCGGCGTGCTAAATCGCCTTGCGAAAGATGAGCGCGTCTACGCAGCTCGCGGATGTTAGCACCTACGATCCGGGAAGCGCCTTCTTCATAAGCAGCTCCGGCATCTGGCTTTCTTTTCATGTTATGATGAAATCATGATCGGTTTTTTATGTCAATCTCTTTCATCAAATAAAAATTTGAATGCTTTAAAGATGCTATGGCAACATTTTGCTATCGATCCCGCGCTTCAAACGCAAGCATTTGCCGATTAGGCGGGAAAAGTCTTGCCCTGCTTACAATACAGCCGCTTTTCTTAATCACATCTCATGCCATTCCGGGTCGCGCCGCGGCCCATGCAGCTTGCGCCACCAGCCGCCCACCGCCACGTCACCACGCTCTTCATCTCCATCTTCCGCAAACGGGTTATCTGTCTCAAAAACCTCGCGGAACTCCTCCTCCACCTTCTCGGGGTCATCGCCCGCCTCGATCCTGTCCAGCGCCTCGCAGACCTCCGGCCTGAATCCCAGTCCGCCGGCCGCAGCCATCTCGCGCATGACCTTGACCGCCTCGCGCGGGTCGGCATTTTCGTCATCCAGCGCCTGAACCCGCTCCCCCATCCGGGCCATGACCTCCTCCATGCGATCAACCGCACCGCTGCCGTCGGGCGCAGCCCCCTCCACCCTGCCGCGCGTAATGTGGGCGAAGACAGAAACCTCGCGCGCCAGCGGCCCTCCACAGACCGGACAGTCCGGCACCGTCACCGTGTCCACCCTCAACGAGCGGAAAGTGAACACCGTGTGGCACGGACTGCAATAAAACTCGTATAAAGGCATAAATTTTTCTCGTTCAACCAAACAAGTGCCTTATTATAACTTAAGTGCGCTTTTCAACAACTGCTTCTTGGGGCGCAATGTTACTTAGTTGCATCGCGCCGGCCATACAACTTTCGTTAAGCGCGCTCCCAAGTATTTAGAATTGCTGATACTGAATGTTGGGATGTATACTGCTACCTATGAACGGCCAACAAAAAATTTCCGAGCAGAAACCGGCGATCTCTTTCACGGAACGCCAGCAGGGCATTGTGGCGGCGGGCCTGACGGTGTTGTGCGCGACACTGGTGGCAGGCTTCGCCGCATTGCTTCTATGGTCGGCCTACCAGCTTATTTCAGCGGTCTCCGTGGTGGTCACGCCCTTGCTGGTAGCGTTGATTCTTGCTTTGCTTTTAAGGCCTTATTACCTATGGCTGCATTGTCATCTGCGCCGATCCAACCTGCTGGCGATACCGCTCCTGTTTCTGTCAATCCTGATACCGCTCGCGGCTCTGCTGTTTTTCTTCGGCTCGCTGTTCGCTTCACAACTTGTCTCGCTAACCGATTATCTGCCAGCCCTGTCTGAGCGCATTTCTGCCGCACTGGCCGACTCCAATCCTGACCTTCAGGCATTCCTTGCAAAATACGGATTAGAAGAGAAACTACCGTTGTTGACCGCGCCACACGACTTCATCGCTGCACTTATCGATCGGATTTCTTTCAACGACGTGAGCGGCAAAGCCCTGTCGGTGGGAGTTGGCGCCATACGCTACGTCGCCTCTCTGATAGGCTGGCTGGTGGTTCCGGTATATTTGATCTATTTCCTGACAGCCAAGCCTTTCACCGGAAGCAACGCCGAGAATTACCTGCCCTTCCTCAAGCCCGAAACACGCCGCGACATCACCTACCTGATCGACGAATTCCTGACCATTATCGTGGCCTTCTTCAGGGGCCAACTCATGATCGCCTTCATTCAGGGGCTCCTTTTTGGCCTAGGTTTCTGGCTCGTCGGGCTGCCCTATGGTTTCTTGATCGGTTTGACCTTGGGCTGTTTCAATCTGGTGCCCTATCTGGGTAACATCATCGGGCTTGCCGTAACCCTGCCCATGTCCTTTTTCGGCGAGGGCGGCAGCGCAATCCGTCTCGCGCTGGTGCTGACGGTCTTCGGCATCGTGCAATTCTTGGATGGCTATTTCATAACGCCAAAAATCCAAGGCAAGAAAACCGGCCTGAGCGATCCGGCAATAATCTTTTCTCTGCTCTTCTGGGGCGTGGTATTCAAGGGCATGCTTGGCGTACTGCTGGCCATCCCGCTAAGTGCTTTCATCGTTGTCTTTTGGCGTCTTTTAAAAAACAAGTACATCCGGGAGTTGATTTGACTGCTGCCGCAAGACGCAATACGCCAAGCATCCAGCTTAAGGTGGCAAACCGTGGCTGATTTTGTACAGAAACCGTTTTTTTTGACGTACGGCGCAAAACAGTTGGCCGCCACCTGCATGCTGCCTAAGACAACCATTGGAGCGGTGCTCTTGATCCAGCCTTTCGCCGAAGAGCGCAAGGGCACCTTGCCGGTGTTTGCGCAGACCGCG
>JAQVQN010000448.1 GCA_028701555.1 Kiritimatiellia bacterium
CCGCCAGCAGATCGGCCGAGCCGTCAGCCCTCCTCAATAGCAGCATTTTGGAATGCATCTGCTCGCCGCTGGTCACAGCCCAGCGCACCGGCACACCCGCAGCGGCCAGCTCCCACGCCACCTGCCGGTTGGGCATGCCGCTTTTCTGCCGACCGAACGCATCCTTGTTCGGATCCAACGTCACGCGCAAGGAAACGCCGCGGCCCGCCGCCGCCTTAAGCGCGCGCACGATGCCGCGGTCGGCAAGGTAAAACATGACCAGATCAATCCTGTCCCCCGGCCCCGCACCACCGATCATGGCCTCGGCCGCGTCCGCGATCGCCTCTTCCGTCAACACCTGTATCCGCAACCCTTCCGCGTCAGCCGCTCCGCCTGTGTGCGCGGCGGCGTCCACGAACTCGTTGCACAGCGGGGAGCCGCGATAGCCGCTGAAATCCAGTACCGCCTGTTCCGTTTCCAGCACCGCCTGCGCCGCCAAACCCTCGAACACGAGGCCTACGTTCGAGTGGGCACTGCTGCCGTCGTGCGGATTGGCGGAAGTCACCAGCGCGCGCAGCCGTCCGCCTGCGTCCGCCACCAACACCTTGCGGTGGTTGGCCTTGAAGTTGAGCAGAGACAGCCAACTGCGCACTGTCACCCGGCCTGGTCCGAACGGGTTGGCCACCCGGCCGCCCGGGCGGTTTCCCCAGGGCTGTCCGATTAATCTCCATGCGCTCGACCACGCGGGATTGCTGTCGCGCAGCGGCTCCAGTCTTGTGACCACCACCTCGATCCCGTCCGCCTCAAGCCTTTTCAGATACAGACTCTCCAGACCGCCGTAGACCGTGTTGACCGGATCAGTGATCAGCATTGCGCGCAGCCCGGGAACCGCCCGCTTGCGCGCGATCATGGCGTATGTCAGCTCCTCGCTCAGACGACGGTGCGGCAGCGGACCCGCGCCGACAAAATCATTGAACAGAAACATGTCCACCAGCACCAGCCGCTCGGCCCGCGCGATCATCCCGAAGACCTCGTCGAAAATCTCCTGCTCCGCCACCCGCCGCCCGGATTTGTCCAGACCGCTCCGGTCACTCAGGAAACGGGCTTCTGCCGTCGGCAGCCAACCGCTGCGATAAGAGAGCCCGTCCGGCAACGGCTTGACCGCATGGCAACAGCACCCCGTCAAAAACATCAGCAGCCCAGCCGCTGCAACGGCATACAAGCTGTTTCGCAAACTCCTACAAACATGTTTTTGCATAGTATTCTCTACCGCGAATCACGCGCCGTTTTCTCAGCCAGACGATATTGTTGACGGAAGAACGCCGTCCATTCGCGCAGCAACTCCAAACGAGGAACTGTGGCGTAGATGTCGACCGCGCTGTCCCATGTCAAGGGTCGCGGCCGGTCCGGCAACGCCTCCAACAGCCGCATTGCCGCGGGATTCTTGTCAGGTCCGCCATTCTCCAAAATGGCCTGCCATGCCCGCCGCAGCTCATCGC
The DNA here is from genome assembly GCA_028701555.1 of Kiritimatiellia bacterium. Lineage (GTDB taxonomy): Bacteria > Verrucomicrobiota > Kiritimatiellia > RFP12 > UBA1067 > JAQVQN01. The sequence goes on from JAQVQN010000448.1 coordinate 1,479, forward strand.
CGGAGTCCATGCACATCGCCCGGATCAGGTCGCGCTGCACACCGAAATGCCGCGCCGTCCAGCGCGCCTCGTACACGAATGACTCTCCCAGCCGGTAGGCGTCGACCTCCGGCTCCCACAGGGTGTCGGATAAATTCGGACGGTGCCGCTCAAACGCCGCCTGCAAAACAGGGTCATCCGAAGGATAGAAGTCACGCCGTATCGGCAAGCGCCGCAAGGTGAAACGCTGCGGACCGCCGGGCGTGCCGGCGCGGTAGTTCCAGAGGCGCTGTCCAGCCTCGCCCAGCGTGAACTCTATGAAACGCACGGCCAGCTCCCGGTGCGGCGCCCCGCGCAGCAGGCTGATAGGATCTGAATTTACCCCGGAGCCCCCAACCGGCGTGATGTAGCGCATCACCGGCTCGCAGCCCGGCGGGGTGGACATCTCAGACTGAAGCCTGCCGAAAAAGTCGATGGCGATGCCTGCGGCCGCAGACCCCGCGCTGACATCCACCGGCACCTTGCCCGAAGCGTCGGAGAAATACCGCGCGTTGGCCCCGATGCGGCGCATCAGGTTGATGCCGTCCAGCCAGCCGCGCTCAACAGCCGCCTGGTATGCGGGCGGCACATTCGCTGTGTCTCCGGTCGCGCGCAGCAAACTCTCGAACTCGCGAACATGCCCGCGCGTGAACCCGGCCTTGGCAACCGCCTTGGCGCACTGCTCGTGAATCACCATCTCATAGGCCTTGGCCACGCTCGCGCTTTTGGAAGGATCAGCCAGCCCCAGCGCACCGTAATACCGCGGATCAGCCAAATCCCGCCAAGCCGTCGGATATTTATCGATGCCGAGATCCTTCAGACGGTCTGCGTTATAGCAGATGCCGAAGGCGCTCAGCACACAGCCATAGTAGGCCTTGCCGTACCAGACCTCGCCGTTCAGCTCCTGCGGGATCAGCACACGGCCGTCCGCATCCTCGAAGATGCCGGGAGGCGGACCTGCCGCGCCCCAGGCTGGCACAGTGAGCCCCTGCAGCTCTGCCTTAGAGTGGTCATACATGCCCCCGCCGAAAAACAGATCCA
>JAQVQN010000449.1 GCA_028701555.1 Kiritimatiellia bacterium
CGTAGCAACAGCTCGGCCTCGCGCTGGCGGGCGACGAGATTGTCGAGGTTACCGCGTATGACCTGGCCGATCGAAACGATCCCGTTGTTGGCACTGACCCAACAGGCGTACTCGGCGAGGTGGATACGGTTGTATGCTCCGCCGGATAGCGCGAGAATGGTGGGGCGCCAGTTTTTGGGATGATAGCGTTCCTGTTCAAGGCGTAGCAATGCGTTGCGGGCGCGTTGATAGGCTAGTCCGCTCTGCATGTCGCCCCATTTGACCATGATTTCGGCGCGCGTGATCACACTGTACAGCAAGAGCGCCAACATGATGGCGATAAAGGCCCACAAGGTGTTGATGAGGAACATGACGGCTAGGCAGCCCAGCGCACCTGCCAAGGCGATGGTCCAATGGTTGATCCGGAAGGTAGGACGGAAGCTGGGGTTGCGCGAGATGAATTCATAAAAGCAGGCCAGGTTAACTGTGCCGTAGGTCATCAGGAAGAACATGGTGATTACCGGGGCGACGGTGTTGAGATCGCCGGCCATGACGCCTGCCTGCGAGATCAGGAAGGTCAAGGCGATCGCCAGACGGGGGTCGCCGTTCTTGCCGCTGCCGCGGCCCAGCCACTTTATGCCGCGGAAAATATTGTCTCGCGCGAAAGCTTGCAGGATGCGCGGCGCGCCCATCATGCTGCCGAGCGCGGAGGACAACGTCGCGCAGAATACTCCGGCGTAGATTAGAGGCGCGAAGATAGCGCGTTCTTTCATAACGAAACCTTCGCCGATCAACTCCGTGCGCGGCACGCTGCCAGCCAGCAGAAAGGTCACAAGGGCGTAAATCAGGGCTGAGACGGCGATGGCCGCGAATGTGCCGCGCGGGATAGATCGGCTGGGGTCCTTGAGGTCGCCGGACATGTTGACGCCGGCCATGATGCCAGTGACGGCTGGGAAGAAGAGCGCGAAGACGGTAAACAGCGAGTACTTGTCGGTCCATTCAGGCTGCAGGTTGGCTTGCAGGATAGCCGGGGAGAAATCCAGCGCGGCACCGATTACGAATGACAGGATTGAAAGCATCATGACGGCCAGCACCCTGTACTGCACACGGATAGTCCATTCAGCACCGATATATACCAATAAAAAAACCATGAAGTTGGTTAAAGTTGCGACATCGCGGAAAGAGATCGGTATGCCGGGAAAAGCGGAAAAGACGGCCTCGGTAAAGCCGATCACGTACAGGGTTACGGCCGCAGCCTGCGCCACATAGAAAAAGACCGCGATGACTCCGCCGAATTCTGGTCCGAGGCTGCGGCTGATGAGGTAATAGGCTCCACCGCCTTTGACCCGCATGTTAGTGGAGATGGACGAGAGCGAAAGTCCGGTGATGATCGTGATGACCTTGGCACCGGCCAAAATCAGCAAGGCATCCCAGAGGCCGGCATAGCCGACCACGGTGTTGAACCGCAGGAATATGATCACGCCGATGATGGTCAGCAGGCTCGGGGTGAAGACGCCGCCGAAGGTGCCGAAGGCATAGCCCTGATTGGTTGATCGTTTACGGTTTTCCATTTCTTAAACGCTGATCTTGGCCATAACTTGGCCATTTTGTCACACTAAAGCCGTGTTGAAAAGGTAGGGCGGTTTCCCCGAAACCGCCGCGGACGCCTCGGGGATGCGTCCCTACCGTGACAAGCGACCTACGACAGGCGACCTGCGACGGTAGGGCGGTTTCCCCGAAACCGCCGCGGACGGTTCGGGGAACCGTTTCTACCAATAACTTCAGAGTTCGATGTTCAAGTTATCACCCTCGTTTTCGCCCGGCACCGGGCGGCCGGCTAGTCTCTCAGTTACTGGCCGGAAAAGTTCATTCGGTATCCTCTTTAAGCAGGGTGTCGATGTCGATGCGGCGGTTTTCGCGTCCGGCGGCGTCGATGTAATCGGCGATGTACAGGTGTTCATGCGCCCGACGGAACGCGACCAGTTCACGCAGGGCTTGGCGGCAGGCAGCGAACATCTGCGGGTCTTTGATCGGCACAGGATCGTATTTTACACCTTGCACGGCCCCGAATTCTCCTAACGGGCCGTAATCCAGAAAAGATGTGAACCGGGCTGCCAGACGGGCGTGTTCAAGTCCGGCGCGCAGGAACTCGACCCGCGCGGCGAATTCAGGCAGGGGGCTGCCTTGAGCCGCCGTTAGTGCTGCCGCCAAAAACTTTTCAGCGGGCGGGAAAACTTTTTCCGGGTAATTTTTGTGCGTGTTGACCGGATTGTACATGTTGCCTGCGTTACACGTTCGCGAAAAAGCCTCCCAATAGTCGAAATAGCGCTCGACCTGTTCAGCAGCGGGGCCGAAGGCCGAGAAGAACTCTTTCCGGATATCGTCAATTTCAAGTTCCGGGTTCCAGAACAGGCGCATGTGCATATAAAGCATCGGGCCTTTAGCCGCCCAGTGTCCATACAGGCTATCGAAGCTTGTGCCAACCATGCCGTGTTTGTAGGCGAAGCGCAAAAATTCGCCGGACTGCCATGTGCTTAGGTGCGGCATCACATAGCC
>JAQVQN010000057.1 GCA_028701555.1 Kiritimatiellia bacterium
CCACTGGCGCAAGCCGGACGCGCTGCAGACATCGGCGGGAAGACGAGCCTCGTAAAACGCAAGAGCGTCGTCAGAATTGAAGAATGAATTGTGCTGCCGGGTCTTGGCTTCGGCATCCAGCAGTGCGCGGATGCGCGCGAGGTTGGCTACGAGGAAGGTAGGCAGTGGCGCCGGAAAGGCGCCGTTAACCAGACCTTCACGCATGAAGATGGCGCGCGCTTCTACAGGATTTATGCGACTGTAGTCGCGGGTGCGTGCGCTGACGATCACGAGTCCGAACAGAGTGGCTCGCTCTTTGGCGCTCACGAAGCCGCGGTGCGGGTCCCAGGCTATTGAGTGGTAACTGTATTTGCACAGCGCTTTGGCCAGCGGTTCGATCCAGTCTGGATCGATGCAGGCGGCGGTTCGCGCGAACAGGCGCGAGGTCTCGACCAGCTCGCCGGCCATGATCCAGTCGCGCGAGAAGTTCTGTTTATGGGGAGCCGGTTTGTGTCCGTGCCGCGCATGCTCGGGTTTGGGCATTTTGAGTTTGGCGAGACCTGATCCGGGAAAAAGCGCGAAGCGCAGGTCACGGGCGCCGCGGTAGTCGCCGGTCTCAGGGTCGCGCTGGCCGATGTTGTCGAGCAAACCGGAGAGCAGGGCGCGGTGGAGACCGGTGTCGCCGCCGGAGTTTGACATGGTGTCGAAGCCCAGCTCCTTGCAGAGCCGGGCAAGCTGTTCTCGCAGATCGATCCAGTCTCGCATGCGCGGGTAAGAGAGGAAGTTTTCCTTGCACAGACGACGCGCGGCGGCGCGCGAGGCTTGGGCGGTCTGCTCGTGATACCAGCGCCAGAGCCGGATGATGGCAGCAAAGTCAGAGGTCGGTGAAAGGAAGCGCGCGTGGAGGCGATCGGCCTCGGCCTGTTTCTCCAGCGGCCGGCGGCGCGGGTCGTCGCACTCCAGCGCGGCGACCACGGTCAGGGCATCTGCCAAAGCTTTCTCGCTGTGGGCGGCGAGGAGGATGCGTCCGAGGGAGGGTTCCAGCGGCAACCGCGCGAGCTGGCGGCCGATAAGGGTCAGGGAGTCGGCAACGGTTTCCGGCTGACCAACGGTGGCTGGCTTGAGGGCACCGAGGGTGGCGAGTTCGCGGTAGCCTTCGCGCACGGCTGCGGCCGAAGGCGGATCGATGAACGGGAACTCCTCGATTCGCCCCAGGCGCAGGTCGAGCATGGTCAGGATTACGCCGGCCAGACTGGAGCGCAATATTTCAGGCGGCGTGAATTCAGCGCGTTTCTTGAAATCATCTGTGTCGTAGAGCCGGATGCAGACACCCGGAGCGATGCGTCCGCAGCGGCCTTTGCGCTGGTCGGCGCTGGCTTGCGAGACGGGTTCGATCTGCAGGCGCTGTACGCGGGTGCGCGGGTTATAGCGGCTGAGGCGCACCAAACCGGAGTCGATGACATAGCGGATGCCGGGCAGGGTCACAGACGTTTCCGCGACATTTGTGGACAAGATGATGCGTCTGTGCGAGGACAAGTGGAAGGCGCGCTGCTGCTCGCTGGCGGGTAGAGATGCCAAAAGCGGGATTATTTCAGTGTTCGGCAAGTGACGACCCTGCAGGGTTTCGGCGGCCTCGCGGATATCCCGCTCGCCCGGCAGGAAGACAAGTATGTCGCCGGGACCTTGCTCCAAGATTTCGTCGACAGCTTTGGCGATCTGGCGTGGTTGGTCAGGGTCTTCGTCGTCCTCGGGCGGACGCCAGCGCGTCTCGATGGGGTAGACGCGTCCCGGCACGGAAATGACGGGGGCGGTGTTAAAGAAATCCGAGAATTTGCCGACATCGAGGGTGGCTGAGCTGATGATCAGTTTCAGGGCAGGTCGGCGCGACAGGACGCGTTTCAGCATGCCCAGCAGGAAGTCGATGTTGAGAGAGCGCTCGTGGGCCTCGTCGATGATGAGCGTGTCATAGGCTTTAAAGAGGCGGTCGCGGCGGGTTTCCGCGAGCAGGATTCCGTCGGTCATGAATTTGACGACGGTGCGTGGCGAGAGTTTTTTGTCGAAGCGGTGCTGGTAGCCGACAAAGCCGCCGGGCTCTTCGCCGCACTCTTCAGCGACGCGCCGTGCCATTGCGAGCGTGGCCAGACGGCGTGGCTGGGTGCAGCCGATCATTCCCTGTCTGCCCCGGCAGGCGTTAAGGGCGATTTTCGGCAGTTGCGTGGTCTTACCGGAACCGGTGTCGCCGCAGACGATCAAGACCTGATTTTGGCGCAAAGCTGCGGCGATGGTGTTCGCATACTCGGCAATCGGCAGGTCGGGAAGAGTTAATAGGGAAGAGTTAATAGGGAAGAGGTGAGGGTGGATGGGTTACGAGTCTACGAAGAGGTCGGACGAGGCGAAGAAGGGATCGCTGGTGCAGAGCAGTCCGACGCGGCGCATTCCGGCCTCGTCGCCGGGAGTTACGATGTGTGTCATGTGCATCTCGCAGTCGCGCAGGTCGATGAGTTTTTCCATAGCCAACTGGGCGGCGGGGTTGGTGGCGCAGCTTATGGCCAAACCGATGAGGGCCTCGTCCAGGTTGAGGCTGGTGTATTTACCCTTAAGGATATTGTGTTTCATGTGCACGATGGACTGCACGACCTGCGGGGCGATGAGGGGGATTTTGTCGGGTATGCCGGCTAGTTCCTTGATGGCGTTGATCACGACGCTGGCGGCGGCGTGCATGGTTTCCGAATTCTTACCGATGACGACAGAGCCGTCCTTGAGTTGGACGGCGGCGCCGCAAAAGATCCCGTTGCAGCCCTTGCCATTTTCCAAGGCTTCTTTGCCGGCTTGGCGCGCGGGATTGACGACGGGTCGATCTTCCGGGTTTATCTTCAGTTTTCGCATCAGGAGTTCGAGTCGGTCGACGGTATCCTGTTCGGTCTGTCCGGAGCGGTATTCGCAGAGGTGGCGGAAATAGCGGCGGATGACCTCTTGTTTGGCGGCTTCGCAGACCACACGGTCGTCGATGATGCCGAAACCGATGCGGTTGACCCCCATATCGGTCGGCGAGCGGTAGGGGCAGGACTCGTTGGTCATCTTTTCCCAGATCGCGCTCAGCAGGGGGAAGGCCTCGACATCCCGGTTATAATTGATCGCGACCTTGTTGTAAGCCTGTAGGTGCAGGGGGTCAACCATGTTGAGGTCTTTCAGGTCGACGGTTGCCGCCTCGTAGGCCACGTTGACGGGGTGTTCGAGTGGCAGGTTCCAGACCGGGAAGGTCTCGAACTTGGCGTAGCCAGCCACGCGCCCGCGCTGACGCTCGTGGTAGAGCTGCGAGAGGCAGGTGGCCAGTTTGCCGCTGCCCGGTCCGGGGCCGGTGACCACCACGATAGGTCTTTCGGTCTCGATGAACTCGGCGGCACCGTAGCCCTCGGCACTGACGATTGTTTCCACGTCGTTGGGATAGCCCTGGGTCAGGCGGTGGCAGGCGACTTTGACGTCGCGTTGTTCCAGTCGGGCGCGGAACTGCTTGGCCATGTGCTGACCGGTGAAGCGGGTGATGATAACGGCGCGAACCAGAAGACCCCAGCTTCTGAGGCCGTCGATGAGCTTAAGGGCTTCTGAATCATAGGTAATGCCGAAGTCCGCGCGCATTTTTTTACGCTCGATGTCCCCGGCATAGATGCACAGGATTATTTCGGCCTTGTCCCGCAACTGCTGCAGCAGTCGCAGTTTGACATTGGGATCATAGCCCGGCAGCACACGCGCGGCGTGCATGTCGTGCATTAGTTTGCCGCCGAACTCCAAATAGAGCTTATTGCCGTTCTGTTCAGCGCGGCGGAGTATTTCGGATGTCTGTTCAGACAGGTACTTTTCGTTGTCGAAGCCGATTTTGTTCAAAACTGTTTTCCTTAAGGGATGTCGCTTAATCAACGCACGGGCTTTAACTATAGTCCAACCCGCCAAATACCGCAAACATCTTTTGGCAACCTTTTGAGGTCGCGGTAGTTGCGTTGTCATGTGGTTTTCCGCTATCATAAAAACCGAATGCGTATATCAGGCGGAGAAATGTGCGGGCGCAAGATCAGGGTTCCGGCGGGTCAGAAGGTGCGGCCCACGCAAGACCGGGTTCGAGAGGCATTGTTCTCGATGCTGGTTAATGTGATTTGCGAAGCGGAGTTCGTAGACCTGTTCGCGGGATCAGGTGCTGTGGGGCTGGAGGCTTTGAGCCGCGGCGCGCGAAGTGTGGTCTGGGTGGAGAAAGATCCGCGTAACATAGCTATTATCAAAGAGAACGTGGCTGTGTTGGCGCCGGGTTTAGGGGAAGTGGTCTGCGGCGAGGTGCTGCGTTGGCTTAAGACTGGGGGCATAGGCAGGAAAGTCGACATCGTTTTTGCTGATCCTCCTTATATTGAAGGCACGGCGCCGGATTTTGCTGAAGTGATGGAGCTTTTGTCGGAAGGCAGGGTTTTGCGTCCGGGCGGTTTTTTTGTGGCCGAGATGCCGGATGACAGTATGGCCGGAGAGGTGGAGGGCTGGATGTTGTTGCGTGACCGAACTTACGGGCATACGCGTCTGGCTGTTTACAAGTTGGCAAGTGTGCTGCCCGGGGAGAGCGAACAAACGAAGGGGTGACTTGAACGCTCAACTTTCAACGATCAAGTTAACGACAAGGAAATTTTATGCATAGGACAGCGGTATATCCCGGAACTTTCGACCCGTTGACTTTGGGTCATTTTGACCTTTTGCGCCGCAGTGCGGCTTTGTTTGACCGGTTGATTGTGGTGGTGGCAGGGGTTTCGCACAAGGCGACGGGCATGTTTGATCTTAAAACTCGCATGGCCATGATCCAGGAGAGTGTGGCCGAGGCAAACATACCGAACGTGGAGGTGGACAGTCTGGACTGCCTTTTGGTGGAATACTGTTGCCGAAGAAAGATTGGAGTGATTGTGCGCGGCTTGCGGGTTTATTCCGACTTTGAGTATGAGTTCCAGATGGCGCTGACCAACCGTAAGCTTGCTCCGGCTATTGAGACTTTGTTCATGATGCCGAATGAGAGCTACAGTTATGTGACGGCCAGCACGGTGCGCGAAATTTCGCGTTACGGAGGCGACACGAGTGTTTTTGTGCCGAAATCAGTGCATAAGCATATTGAAGCTTACATGCGGAGTCATGCGGCGCATGTTGTAAAGGCAGGAGGCGGAGTTGCAAGCTCTGGGGCGTTTGATCGTTGATGTTGCTCGTCTGGACAAGGGCGGTGAGTGGTACCGGGGCGAGACCGCGCCCGACTTGCTTGAGTTAGGCGAGAGCGAGTTCATCATTCCTGTGCGGGGCATGCTGTATGAACTCCGGATCGAGGTGGTCGGCGACCAGCTACTGGTTCGTGGCGCGGTCCGGCAGAGTTTACAGTGCGTATGTTCGCGGTGCGCGGAAGTGTTTGAGACCCAGGTTGAGGACGCTGATTTTTGCTGCGCGATTGAAATTAACGAGCAGACCGAGTTCGTGGACTTGACCGCAGAGGTTCGGGAAGCTATCATACTCGCCCTTCCCGGGTATCCGGTTTGTGACGAGGTGTGCCGCGGCCTTTGTATGGCTTGCGGTGTTAACCTCAATAAGGGCGCATGCGAATGTGTCCGTACGGGCAAAGACGGACGGTGGTCGGCGTTGGATGCGCTTAAGCCTGACGGGGTTTTGGAGGACAGGTAACGGTTGGCCGGAAAGGTCGCGGCTCCGCCGCGGTGGCATGACCGATGAAGGAGAGAGAAAATGGCTGTACCCAAACATAAGAAGTCGAAAATGCGTAAGAATCAGCGTAAGGGGCATATCAAGGCTGTTGTGGCCCAAGTGCAGGGATGCCCAAGCTGTGGCGCTACGCAACAGACGCACCGTGTTTGTTCCGCTTGCGGAATGTATAACGGGCGCAAGGTTCTGACGGTGGCCGAGTGATTTGCGGCAGGCTCCGTGTTTAAGCGCGAAAGGTTTCCGCCACCGGCGGAAACCTTTCGCGTGAAATAAGCATACGGGAAATATGATGCGAATTGCTCTCGACATTATGGGAGGTGACCATGCCCCGCAGGAGATAGTGCGCGGCGCGGTTGAGGCTTCCATGCGGCTCAAGGAAATTGAGCGGCTATTGTTGGTGGGTGATGAAAGTATAGTACGCGCTGAGCTTGCCAAATGGCCAAAGGCAGTTCACAGTCGGCTGGAGATCGTGCATGCGGCGGAATCAATCGGCATGGACGAGTCACCGGTGACGGCTGTTCGCAAGAAAAAGCTGTGTTCGATCAATATCTGCATGGACCTGCTGAAAACTAAGCAGGCTCAAGACATGGTTTCCGCTGGCAACTCGGGAGCGGTGACGGCGGCGGCGGTGTTGAATCTCGGAAGGGTGCCGGGGGTGTTGCGGCCTGCCATAGCGACAGTTATGCCAACGCGGCAGCCCAAGCGTCCGCTGCTGTTGCTGGATGCGGGGGCCAACACGGATTGCGACGAGAAGTGGTTGGCGCAGTTCGCTGTCATGGGCAGTATCTACTCCCATTATGTGCTGAAGCGGACTGAGCCGGTGGTGGGGTTGTTGAGCATCGGGACAGAGGACTGCAAGGGCAACGAGATGACCAAGAAGGCTTTTTCGTTGATCCAGAAGGCGGGTGTCAAGTTCCGTGGCAATATCGAGGGGCACGATCTTTTTCTGGGCAAGACCGATGTGGTTGTTTGCGACGGTTTTGTTGGAAACATTGTTTTGAAGACCACCGAGAGTGTGGCGCATGCGGTGGGCTACTGGATGAAGAAAGAGTTTTTCCGGCATCCCGTGCGGATGTTCGGGGCTCTGCTGTTGAAGGGTGCGCTGGAAACATTGAAACACCGCATGGATCCGGAGATCTATGGCGGCGCTCCTCTGCTTGGAGTGCCTGGTACGGTGATCATCACGCACGGCTCTTCAACATATCGAGCGATTTATCATGCGATCATCGCTGGTGCGGCGGCTGCAACTGGCAATGTTTCGGATGTCATAGCCCAGCGAATTAGCTCTTTAGACACTGCCGGGGCTGCCGAGTAACAAAGGTTTTTCCGGTAGCTTTGGATGCTGGCGTATGTTAAAATTTCGCAACAAGACAAGGTTTTAGTTTGACGTTTTCGGTGAATTTGTCAAAATCAAAACTTCATGATTCTTTTGAACTGATTAGAGATCTGGTGTGCAGCGTATAAAGGATTTGCGGATGAGCCATAACGTATGTGTTTTTGCGGGACAGGGAGCTCAAGTTCCCGGCATGGGCAGGGATTTGGCGGACGATGCTGAGATTGCAGCCTTGTTCAGCAAGGCCGGAGAAGTATTGGGCTTTGATTTGGCTCGGCTTTGTTTTGAGGGCCCGGCGGAAGAGCTGACCAAGTCGAACGTGTGTCAGCCGGCGATTTTCACGGTCAGTGTTGCGATGTACCGAGCTTTGCGTAAGCGTTTTGATGGGGCGAATTTCAAAATGGCCGGCGGTTTAAGCTTGGGGGAATGGACGGCCTTGCATGTGGCAGGAGTCTTGGACTTTGAGTCTGCTTTAAAGGTGCTTGAGGCGCGTGGACGTTTCATGCAGGAGGCGTGTGAGGCACAGGCCAGTGGTATGGTGAGCGTTATGGGCGCTTCGGAAGATCAGCTTAAGGCGATCTGTGAACGCGCCGGGGTTACGGTGGCCAACATCAATTCTGATTCGCAGGTGGTGCTTTCAGGAACCAAGGAGAGTGTCGCGGCAGCGGCTGATGCGGCTGGCGGGCTGGGTGTCAAGGCGATTATCCTCAATGTTGCCGGCGCGTTCCACTCGCCGCTGATGGCTTCGGCGCGTGATAAACTGGCTGAGGTGCTGGCGAGGATTGAATTCAGAACGCCTGAGATTCCGGTGCTGTCGAATGTCAGCGGCAGGCCGCATGAGAGCGATCCTGCCGCCATCAAGGAAGCGATGTTGCGTCAGGTCACTGAAACGGTGCGCTGGTCAGACTGTGTCAAGTCGGCGCTCGGTTACGGAGCTGGACGTTTCGTTGAGTTTGGTCCCGGCAAGGTGCTTTCCGGTTTGATCAGGCGTATTGACAAAGGGGTCGCCACTCTAAATGTGCAGGACAAGGCAACGGTGGAGCAGGCGGCCTCGGCTTTAAAAGATTAATTTTTAGGAGATGTTCAAGATGGGTGCTTTTGATGGTAAGGTGGCGGTTGTGACCGGAGCAGCTCGCGGTATTGGACGCGCTGTCGCCGAGAAGTTGGCGAGTGAAGGCGCGGATCTGGTTGTTTGTGATTTGCAGTCTGAATGGCTTACGGAGACTACAGAGGCCGTGCGGGGGCTGGGACGTAAGGTTCTGCCGCTGGCGGTGGACGTTGGCGACTCCGAGGCTGTGAACGCCTGTGTTGCTGAGGTGCTGAAGGAATTCGGCAGGATTGACGTGATGGTCAACAATGCCGGAATCACTAAAGACACTCTGCTTGTGCGTATGTCTGACGAGGACTGGGATGCGGTGTTGCGCGTGAATCTGAAAGGTACATTTCTGTTCACACGTGCTGTGGCCCGTCCGATGATGAAACAGCGCGGCGGAGCGATTATTAACATCGCGTCAGTTATAGGACTGATCGGTAATGCAGGTCAGTGTAACTATGCGGCTTCGAAAGCCGGTGTCATCGCTCTGACCAAATCCACGGCCAAAGAGTTGGCGTCCCGTGGTGTTCGTGTCAATGCGATCGCGCCGGGTTTCATTTCGTCTAAAATGACGGACGCCCTTTCGCAAGAAGTGCGCGACCAGATGCTTGCTAACATACCGCTGTCCTGTTTCGGGACGCCGGATGATATAGCAAAAGCAGTCGTGTTTTTGGCTTCGGAAGAAGCCGCTTACGTGACGGGTCAAGTATTGAGCGTAAATGGCGGAATGGTCATGTAGTTTTGAGTGGCACGGCTCGGGCCGAGGCCTCATTAGTAGAAACAAGGTTAAGGAGAGAGACACAATGTCAAGCAAACTCGAAGATCGGGTAAAAGAGATCATTGTTGAGCAATTGGGCGTCAACGCCGAGCAGGTCACACCGGAAGCGTCATTTATCGACGATTTGGGAGCTGACTCGCTCGATACCGTCGAGCTGATCATGGCTTTTGAAGAGGAGTTCGGGGCTGAGATTCCGGACGAGGAAGCCGAGAAGCTGACGTCGGTAGGCAAGGTGCTCGAGTATCTTGCAGGCAAAGGACTGGGTCAGGAATAAGCGTCGCTCTCCTGAAAGAGTCAAGAGCCGGATGGCCGTTAGCGGCTCTCCGGCTCTTTTTACTTTGCTTACGGCAAGGCAACGGGTAAACTCATGTCAAATTATGGCTTATGAAGTTTTAGCGCGAAAATGGCGTCCGGCAGGCTTCGGCGATGTAGTCGGACAAGAGCATGTCACCCGGACTCTGCAGAATGCGATCGAGTCTGGAAGGGTTGCGCACGCGTATCTCTTTGTTGGGCCGCGCGGGATCGGGAAGACCTCGCTGGCGCGTATCTTCGCTAAGGCTCTGAATTGTGAGAAAGGGCCAACGGTAAATCCTTGCGGCACTTGTGGCATGTGCCGTGAGATAGCGGCGGGCAACGCTCTTGACGTGCTCGAAATTGACGGTGCCTCTAATAACGGTGTTGACCAGGTGCGCGACCTGCGGGAGCAGTTGCAGTTCGCACCCGCCAGCGGCCAGTTCAAAATCATCATCATTGACGAGGTTCACATGCTTTCGGCGGCGGCTTTTAACGCATTGCTGAAAACGTTGGAGGAACCGCCGCCGCACGTCAAATTCATTTTCGCTACCACAGAGGGCGACAAGGTTCTTCCGACCGTTATTTCACGCTGCCAGAGGTTCGATCTCCGACGCATACAGACTCCGGTGATCGTTGATCGTTTGCGGTTCATCTGCGAGTCCGAAAAGATAACCGTTGATAACGACGCTCTGCTGGCCGTGGCGCGCGGAGCCGAAGGCGGCATGCGGGACGCGCTTTCGTCGCTGGATCAGTTGATCTCTTTCAAGGGAGATGTGTTGACGGAGGAAGATGTGCTGGCGGTCTTCGGGCTGGTTTCGCGCAAATCTCTGGAGGGTTTGGCCGAGGCGGTACTTAAAGGCGACATGGCAGTGATACTCAAGCTAGTCGCGGTGTTTGACAGCGCGGGCAAGGATATGCGCAGGCTGGTGGTTGAACTGATGGAGCATTTCCGTAACCTGCTAGTGTATCAGTTTGTC
>JAQVQN010000450.1 GCA_028701555.1 Kiritimatiellia bacterium
ACAGCCAGCAGCTCCAGCAGTGAAAAACCTTTGCTTGTCCGGCAAGCCCGCGTTGTTTTTCTTTTAATCATCATATGCTCGCAAATTCGTTGTCATCGCGCCATCTCGGGATCTGGGCAGGGAAAAGTGTCATTCTGCATGTTCATGAAACTGCCTTCCCGATGGGTTCTATGCGGACTATTACGCCAATGCACCTTGATCGAATCACTCAAGGCGTTGTACTCCACGCAGAAATAGCGGAACTTGTTTGAATCGTCAGGATCCGGATACCCCAGCGGCTGATTGTAGCGGCCGTTGCTAATGGCGTCGCGCAACGAACCTCCGCGCACAAGCAATGCCGAAGGATCGAAGTACGACACTTTCTGCGTGGCCATCTTCATCAACATTTTCTCGAAAACCTTGTAGTTGTCCTTGGTATGCGCCCAATAGCGCGGCACACGGTCAAACTGCTTCGGGTCGCGATCCAGGGCAGTGACCGTGAACGGCCACTCGTTTTCCTGAGTGCGGTAAGCCACAAGCCCGTTCTCCAGCACACGCACCATTACGTCAATTTTCTTTCGGCGGCTCTGTTTAACCGATCTGATCGCCGCGCCAGTCACCAGTGTCGCTATCACGGCCATGATCGATATGACCACCAGCAGCTCTATGATCGTGAAGCCGGCGGCGCTTCGACGGAACAATTTTTTTTCTTCGGCTTTTTTCATAACGGCTCCATAAGGCTGGTTTTTTTAACGGTGACAGGCGACTGGCGACCCGCGATGGTGGGCGGTTTCCCCGAAAGCTTTGCGGACGGCACGGCAAGCCGTCCCCACCCGGGCCCTGCCCTCATTCGTGTCTATTCGTGTTCATTCGTGGTTCCAAACCCCAGATCCATGCCACAACTTACCATTCACAACTTACAACTAACAAGTCCCACTACTTCCGAGACTTAATGTGGTCCCAGCTCAGTCGGTCGTCGCCGCCCGGATAACGTCCGCCTTTCAGAAAATCGTCCTGGCCATCCGGGCCGCGCGACCATACCAGAACATTCGCGCGCACCCGAGCCCCGCCGGGTATGCCGGGCCAATCCGCGCTGTCCACATAACCGTCATAGTTCACATCCAGACGGAACTGAATCCGATGGTCACGGACAGTGCCGCCGCCTTCCACAGGACTATCCGCTGTCGCCCCGTACAGGTTTCTTTTTAAGACAGCGCGCCCCCACGGGTCCAGCAACCCGAATTTGTCGATGCTGTCATTGTTGAGGGCTCCGGCACCGCTATCTTTATAAGTTGTAACATCCAAGACCTGTTTTTTCTGGAACTGCTTGCAGACATCTGGCTCCATTTCGGTCTTGTTTTCCAGCGGCCCCCACTCGCGGTAGAGCTGGAGATAGGCGTTAAAAGCGGTGGCCACTTCTTTGACTTGCCTTGAAGCCTGCGATTGCCAGGCCGCTATTTTGACATGCGAGTATGACGACACCAGTGTGGCGGCCAATATTCCGATAAGGCCGATCACCACCAGCATCTCGACAAGGGTGAAGGCGGCGCACTGCGCGTTTGCGGCGATATTCCTGTCGCCACCTGTCGGCACCAGTCGAACCCCGTCGCTTAAAAATGGCCCTTTGTGCTCGCGTGTCTGCAATTTCATCATCTCGCTTAAACCTTTCTCAACGGTCGAACAGCACTATGTCGTCCTCGATCCAACCCTTGACAGTCTTCTGATCGCCGGCGTTCCTAGGGGTGGCCCAGGGAGGGAAGGTTTTGTCATCCGGGCCGGCCGACCAGATCCGGTAGCTCTGGTATGGCGGCGCCGAGTGGTAGTAGAAATCCCTGCCCCAACCGTCATACATCCGCGCGTATAACAACACGTGTTTCTGCCCGCTTTGCGGATCTGTGACCACCGTAAGGTGCATGTACTCCTGATCGCCACCGCCGGTCTGAACGCCCATCACCGTGCCGACGCCCTGCAACGGAAAGCGCTCGAAATTCGGCAGCCAGCGGGAAATTACCAACTGCTCCCGCTCATAGATTTCACGCAAGGAACCGGGATTGTTGTCCCTCCACTGGCGCGACTTGATGAACGCCTCTTCCGGAGATGAATCCCCTGTCAAATTACCATCAGAATTGCCTCCCAGCATGGTAAAGCGGGGCAGCAGGAATGAGAGCAGACCGAAGCGAAAAATGCGCAGGCCATTGTCAGATTCCCACTCGCTATTGGGACGGCTGGCTGCCGTGCCCGCCATCGCCTCGTTGACATTGCGCGCCTGCTGGTCCTGGTACATCTGGTTGATGCCCGCATTCCAAATGCGCGGTGTGGGGTAAAGGTACTCAGTCGGCTGGCAGCGGGCGGCTCTTTTGGCGTTAGCTTCTTTCAGCTCGGACGTCGGCACCGGGGTTTGATAATCGCCAAAAGCGTCGCCCTGTTCCACATAAGGATCAGGCACCCCGAAATACGCCACCGGCGGATAAGTGCCGTACTCCGAATAAAAGGCCGACATCACATTCTGCAGCTTCTGCAGCCGGGCCTTGGTAGTTGCGGTCTTGTTGT
>JAQVQN010000058.1 GCA_028701555.1 Kiritimatiellia bacterium
CCAGAAACCGCTCAGGGCATTTTCGTGAACTTTCCCAGCGTCCAGCGGACCACTCGGAAAAAGATTCCCTTCGGCATCGGACAAGTTGGCAAATCCTTCCGAAACGAAATTACCCCCGGCAACTTCACCTTCCGTACATGTGGGTGTATACCAGTTGGCAGATCATACTGCTCGGCTCCGAGATCGCGTTCGCCTTGCAGAACCGTGACACCTATATGCTGGAAGAGAACGCCTCACGTTCCAGTCCGCGAGCCCGCATCCTGCTGGCTCTGGCACTGTGCGCTGAAACCGCCAGGCGCGCCAAGGAAAAGACCGGGGGACCTTTTGCAGCGGAAGAGTTCGCGCGCCAGCAAGGCATCTCGCACCGGTTCACAAACGACATTCTGGATGAGCTGGTCAGGCAGAATGTGCTGGCTGAGGTCAACAGACGCCCCGGTGAATTTCTGCTGTGCCGTTGCGGCGACACCTTGACCGTTGCGGACATCACCAAGGCCATGCTGGACGACGGCGTACCCTTGTCTTCGCTAGGGCTTAAGGAACCATCGGCGACCATTCAAGAGTTCAGCGAGAAACTCGACGCAACACTCGAAAATGTTTTCGCCACGCCGCTGGCCGAAGCCTGAGCAGCGCGGCCAGACTTCAACCAGCATTTTCTTCTTGCCGCGCTAAAGCCTCAAGAAAGTTCAACATCTCGGTCTGCGAACCGACACTGTAACGCGCGGTCTGCGAGAAATCTCCCACCCGGATGGTGACCGCGTCAGGCGGCAGTACGCTGAACATATCCTCATCTGTAACATCATCGCCAGCCGCCAGAATGAAATCATACTGATCTTTAGAAACCAGCCGCCGCACCTCTGTGCCCTTGTTTTGGTTTGAGCATTTTATTTCCACAACCTTGTTGCCGCGCATGATGTGTAAATCCATGCGGGCGCACAAAGGCATCAGAGCGTTGATCAACTGCTTTTCGCGCAGATCCGCCAGCCACGCATCGCTGTTCCGGTAATGCCAGACTAGCGCAGTCTGTTTTTTCTCAACTCGCGAACCCGGCGTTTGGCTGGTGGTGCGTTCTAAAACATCCAGAATCTCCTGAGTCCAGACCGGAAACTTTTGGGTAACACTGTGCCAGACGCCTTCTTCTTTGTAGAAGGCGCCGTGTTCCGCCGCCAACAGCACCGGCAGATTCCCGAGCCAGCCATCGAGTGTTTCGCGGTCGCGGCCGCTGCAAACCGCCACAGTGCTGCCGGGCATGCTGCTTAAGCGTCGCAGTATCTCAACAAGCCTTGCCTCGGGCACAGCCTGCTCAGGCTGTTGACGCAAAGGCGCCAGAGTGCCGTCATAATCCAGGATCAGCAGCCGCTTACGCGCCGCAGTATAACGTTGCTTGATTTCCTGCAAGTGGGCATCGCCGATGCGCGCCTCACGCAAGACGCAGTTGCGTTCGCGGATGACATCCAGCGCCTCGATATAGTCTGCCGCCCATTTGTCGACATTCTGCCTTGCCAGAAGTGATTGCATACGGCGCAACCTTGCCAACTGTTCTTCCTCCGGCATCAGCACTGCGGCAGCGATAGCGTCGCCGATCGCCTCAATGTCGTTGGGGTTCACCAGCAAAGCGTCAGTCAGCTCAATCGATGCGCCAGCCCTCTCGCTGAGGATCAGAACTCCGGGTGTGTCACGCTTGGCCGCCACATACTCTTTGGCCACCAGATTCATGCCATCGCGCAGCGGTGTGACCAGAGCTATATCTGAAACATGATACAAGGCCATCAGGCGGTCCGGGGAAAAACTGCGGTAGTAGTAATGCACCGGAGTCCAGTTTGGCGTAGCGTACAAGCCGTTGAGTTCGCCGATCGTCTGGTCGATCTTTTTCTTCAGCTCCGCATACTCTGGCACCGTTGCGCGCGAAGGCACCAGCAACATCAGCAGCGAGACTTTCTCCAGCAGCTCGGGATAGCGCTCCAGCGCGCTGGCGAACCCCTTGAGCCTGTGCAGCACACCTTTGCTGTAATCCAGACGGTCAACCGACAGCACCAGTTTTTGAACACCGAGCTGCTGGCGGAAAGTTTTGCAATAAGCCTGCACCTGGGTCCGTTTGGGAGCCTGGTTATAGGCGTTAAAGTCAATCCCCATCGGAAAGGCGTTGACTTGGACAAGGCGATCGACGAAACGGATTTCATCCAGTTCGCAATTAAGCCCCAAGGTGCGGTAGGCCGCACTGATGAAGTGACGCATATAATCGTGGGTGTGGAAACCGATCAGGTCTGCGCCTAGCAGGCCGCGCAGTATTTCGGCGCGCTCCGGCAGTACACGGAAAAGCTCGTATGACGGAAAAGGTATGTGGTGAAAATATCCGATCGAGAGATCCGGAAAGGCCTCGCGCAGCATGCCCGGCAGCAACATTAACTGGTAATCTTGCACCCACACGCGGTCGCCGGGCTGAATCAGATCCTTTGCCGCTTCAAAGAAAGCGCGGTTTACTTCACGGTACGCTGTGAGCGCCTTCTGGTCATACTGGATGTAAGCGAAAAAATAGTGGCACAAAGGCCAGATGATGTTGTTGCAGTAACCTTCGTAATAGTCTTCAACCTGTTCCTGCGACAAGAAGACCGGATGGAAAGAGTGGCGGGATAGCAGCGCAGTGACATGCCCTTGCTCCATCTCGGAATCGAAATGCGTCCCTGGCCAGCCGATCCAGTGTATCTCGAAACCAGCGTGCAGCGACGCGAGCCCGGTCGCGAGCCCGCCTTCGCTGCGTTTGAAAACTACACGCCCGGCAGAACGCCCCAGTTTTATCGGCAAACGATTGGCTATGATGATCAAACGCAAAACATGTGTCCTTTCTTTCCGTGACAGGCGGCTGTCTCCCGTCTCCTGACTCCTGATTTCTTAAAGTTTTTCAGCCCCGTTAGGGCCGGATTCGTGCATCCCTCCCAGCAGGATTGCGCAGTCGATCACGGCCAGATGTGAATAGCCCTGCGGGAAATTACCCAGCAGCTCTTTGGTTTTGAAATCCAGATCTTCGCTGAACAGCCCGAGGGGGTTAGCGTATCCAAGCAGGCGTTCGAACATTTGCTCCGCTTCCCCGCGCTCGCCGATCTGCCACAAGGCCTTGACCATCCAGAACGAGCAGACCGTAAAAGACGATGTCGGTGTGCCGAAATCATCATCGTTCTTGTAGCGGAACATCAGGCCGTCCTGCGACAGTTCTTTGTAAACCTTTCGCACGGTTGACACGAACTTCGGATCGTCCGGTTCGATAAACCCGTACGAGGCCATCAAAAGAGAAGACGCATCCAGATTGTCGTTTCCGTAACGCTGCGTGAAGGCTCCGGATTTCTCCGACCATGCGTTGGTCATGATGTCAGCCCTGACGCGCTCGCATTCGCGCGACCAAGGAGCTGCCTGCTCTGACTGACCCAGCATCTTAGCGATTTTCACACCGCGGTCGAGCGCGACCCAGCACAGCAGCTTGGAAAAGGTGAAATGCCCGGGGTTCGTGCGGTATTCCCAGATGCTCACATCCGGCAGCCGCCACGTGCGCATCACGATACGCATCAGACTGCGCGTGATGGTCCAGAGCCGCTCGCCGGTGGTTTCGTCGATCTTAAAGACCTCCAGATACCGCAGGATCGCGTTCAGCAGCACCCCATAAATGTCATGCTGGCGCTGGGTGTAGGCTGCGTTGCCGACCCGCACCGGTCGGCTGTTCTTGTAACCGTCCAGCCAGTCCAGCGTACGCTCGGTCAAGGTCTTGTTGCCGCGTATTCCGTACATCACCTGGATCTCGTCGTCTTTGTAGGGAACCACCCGCAAGACATAAGAAAAGAAATTTTCCGCCACATTCAGATGTCCTAGACGCGTCAGCATATTGAGCGTCATGGCCGCGTCACGTATCCAGCAGAACCGGTAATCCCAGTTGCGCTCCTCGCCGACAGCCTCGGGCAGCGAAGTCGTAACCGCTGCCATGATTGCGCCGCTCTCTTGGTATGAGAGCAGTTTCAAAACCATTGCGCTGCGCTTTACTTCTTTAGACCAGCGATCGAAAGGCGTGGTGCGTCCGACCCAGTCCATCCAGTAAACCTTGGTTCGTTCCACCTCTAAGGCGATACGGTCTAATGTTACCGGCCGTATTTTCTGATGGTAGCTGAGCAGCAGATAGGCCTCGTCCTCCAGCGTGATGGGCAAACCTTCCAGCACAGCATCATGCGGCAGGTTCGTGTATAGATACAGCGATTCATAAGCCCCGTTTTGAGCCATGCTTTTGATGTAGCTGGCGTGACTTACACTGCGCGTCTCGTGGCGCGCGTAACCGAGTTTGGGACAGTAGCGCACGGTGAAGACCGGCGCACCGTGCAGCCGTCTGATATGCCTCAAGACCTCAGGCGGCGCGTAGTATTGCTTATTCTCCTTGTGCCGCGGCATCAGGTCGAGCAGCTCGAACCCGCCAGACGGACTTTCGTAAACGGTCCGCAGTACGTTTGTGTTCGATATATAGCTTTGCGTAATCTTGTACGTTTCATCTGTCTCGATGCCGAAATGTCCGCCGCGCCCCTCGTCCAGCAGCGACGCGAAAACCGATGCTGAATCGAAATCAGGCAGGCAGCACCACACGATGGTTCCGCGATGATCCACCAGCGCCGCTGACTTGCAGTTGCCAATCACTCCAAATTGCATGTAACCTCCGAAAACAGAGTAGCAAAACAAGGGTATGTTTTTCAAGTTTCATTCATTATTCCTTGTGTTCTAACGGATTTGATTGTACCTTTTCAGAATACATCGGCATCTTTCTAGACTCAATCTCACCGTGAACATTTAATGTTGTTCATTGAAAGTTGCCATCTCGTTCATCCCCGTCGCTGCCGAGCGGAGCGCTTGCCTTCAACACGTCTCCGCTACGAGCCCGGTCAACACAAGGAGTCAGGCTATGACAGCTTTTATGGAAACGCCGCTTTACCGGCAAACCTTTGCATGGACTATCTTCTTAATCGCCTTGTGCGTGATATTTTTCGCGCACCGCATTGTATTCCGTTTACTCAGCAAACGCGCCGACGCCATGCCGGGCCTGCTTGACGCCGCTATGGTCGAAAAGATTAGCGCACCCTCACTGATGATCTTCCTGTGGGTGGCGGCCGCCGTTTTTGGTCACATCCAATTCGCAGGTCACTCGTTCGCCGCAACTTTTGCCAAGCTTAACAAGGTTTTGCTGATCGGCTTCTCCGCCTGGTTCACCATCCAGCTTATTCGCGCAGTGGCGCACTATTTCAAGAAAACCATCGACATCAACGTCTCGGACAACCTGCGCGCGCGCCGCAGCATCACGCAGTTGATGGTATTCCAGGCCATCGCCGATTCATTGGTGGTGATCGTGGCGCTCGTGCTGTGCCTGCTGACCTTTGACACCGCGAAAGCCATCGGCATCAGCATCCTGACCTCTGCGGGCATCATCGGCATCGTGGTTGGCTTTGCCGCCCAGAAAAGCATCGGCTTGGTGTTGGCCGGTTTGCAGATCGCTATTACCCAGCCGATCCGTATCGACGATGTCGTGGTGGTGGAAGGCGAATGGGGCCGCATTGAAGAGATCAAGCTGACTTACGTTGTGGTGAAGGTATGGGACGAGCGCCGCCTGATTCTGCCGGTCACATATTTTCTGGAAAAACCGTTCCAGAACTGGACGCGCACCAACGCCGACATTCTGGGCACCGTGTTCCTGTTCCTGAACCATGAAGCCCCGATCGACAAGATGCGCGAAGAACTCCAGCGCCTGGTCAAAGACAACCCGAACTGGGATAAGCGGGTCGCCAACATCCAGATCACCGATGCCGGAGAGCGCCACATGCTGGCGCGCATATTGGTCAGCAGCGCCGACTCTTCCAAGAACTGGGGTCTGCGCGTGACCGTGCGCGAGCAGATGATCGCTTTTCTCAACAAGCACGCGCCCGGTGCCTTTGTCCGTGCCCATATCGCCATCGATAACTCAGCGCCAGCCAACAATATTGATGCCCCTTTAGTCGCTAAAGGGACAAAGCCTGACGCGAAGTGTTGTGGCTAATTGCAGTTTTCAGGGAAAGAGGGCCGAAATTATACCGGCACACGCACTGCTTTAATCTTGCGTTTGCGCCGCACAAACTCCGTGATGCGCGCCAGCGTTTCCGCACCAAGGAAATGCTCCATGCTGCAGGCATCTTTTTCCGCTGTCTCTTCCGTCACCCCCAAAAGAACCAGGAACTCTTTAAGCAGTGTGTGGCGGCCAAGGATCAGACTGGCGGCCGCCTCTCCCGCAGCGGTGAGATCGAGTTTGCCGTAAGGCTCTTGCGTGACATAGCCATAGCGCTTGAGTTCCAAAACAGCCTTGATTACCGACGGCATCTTGACGTGCAGCGAGGCCGCGACATCCCGCACACGCGCATAGCCGTTGGCCTGCGTCAGCATGTAGATTGTCTCCAGATAATCTTCAAGGCTGTTAGTCACCCCGGAAACTCCCTCAGTTTTTCTTTTCGAGGGCGTTCTCTTGGATGATGCGCTGTAACTCCGCGCGCAGCTTACACTCTTCAGGAAACACTTTGTTGCGGACCAGCACGTTGCACTCGTTGCGCAAGGCTATAATGTCTCCTTTGCGATCTTGTATCTGCTGGGCGTTGAGTCCGGACAGCTCTTGCAGATACTCATCCCGCAAGCGTAGCACGATCTGCATGTACTCTTCGGTCTTGTCATAGGAGACGACCTCCAGCATGCGGCCTAAAGCGGCACGCTTGTTCTGGTCGGCAGGATTGGCCTCTGCGAAAAGTTTATCAGCCGTCTCCCTGCGCAGCGCCATGACATCAGCCTCGTTCGCGGCCGGTCCGCCGTGGGTGGTGTTCGCGTAACGCGACGGTATCTCGCGAATCCAGATGTTGCGGAAGCGCACAAGGTCGCCGTGATCCTGCAAGGCCAGCGGCAGCCGGGAAGCGTAGGGCGCAAGCGGCCGGCGGCGGCAGTGGGTCGTCATACCCTCGAACTCCCAATGATCCTGCACCAGTACGCCGTTGTGCAGCACCGTCACGGACCCGGGATGCTTAAGTGTCTCGCCCTCCCAGACCGGTTGATGAAAGATTATGTCGTAGGTCTGCCACTCGCCGGGCTTGCGGCAGGCGTTTACCAGCGGCGGGGTCTCGGCGTAAACCGAAGCGGCCTGGCCGTCGGCATAGGCGTCGTTGTTGAAGGAGTCAAGGATCTGGATTTCGTGCATCCCCATCAAGAAAACGCCGCTGTTGCCACGCCCCTGTCCATCGCCTTTGACTCCTGACGGTGAAGCCCACTCCAAATGCAGTTGGCAGTCGCCGAAAGCCTGCCTGGTGCGGATCTCACCGGTTTTGGGAACCACCTCCATGGCACCTTCGACAATGCGCCATTTGCAGGGAGCGCCGTCCTTGGAAACCCACGCATCGAGCGATGACCCGTCGAAAAGCACCGTCGCGTCTGAAGGCGGACGCCCCGGCTCAGCCGTGACAACCGGAGGCCGCGGCCGGTTGCTGTCGTGTACCGCCCAGGCGTGCCGCGAGTCCGGCGTGTCGCCGTAAACCCCCGCCCTGACCGCATAAGCCGTCAACACCGCAGCGCAAGCGAACAACCAAACGTTGCTATAGTTCATACCCAACCTTACCCCCTTAACAGTCAACACGAAAAACGATTGAGTATTGATAATGTCAAAAACCCGGGCCTTTGGCTATTGATAAAATCTTGCGGGCGCGGCACTGGTTGCGATTTCATTTCATTGCATCGCAACCAAGCACAAACACATGCTTTTCCCTTTTGCACACCCACAATCAGTTTATGGCATCACCCGAAGACTTTACGTTTAATGATTGCTGCATAACCCTTTGTACTTGCCGCTTATGGCCAATCGTGCTTAACTTATGCCAATTGAGATGTGCATGAAACCCTTGTTTTCCGCAAGCGCCTAAGGAGTAAAAAATGCAAATGACACCTGTTTACTGGTTATATTTCGGTGTCGCTATGGTCTTGCTGGAGGTAATGACGCCCGGCGGGCTGGTGTCGATATTTTTCGGGATAGCCGCGCTGCTGGTGGCGCTGATCGCTTGGCTGTTGCCGTGCATAGGTTCCGGCTGGCAATGGCTGCTATTTTCCGCTTTCTCGGTGCTGTCGATAGTATTTCTCAGAAAAAGCCTCAAGAATGTCTTTGACGGCAGGCGCGAGGTGTCGGAATCGCCGGATGACACTTTCAGCGGCAAGCGGGCTGTGGTGACCGAGGCTATCGCGTCCAACCAGCCCGGACGGGTGGATTTCAGCGGCACCTCGTGGGTGGCCGAGGCCGACGCCGAGATAGCAGCCGGAGTGCCGGTCAAGATCTTGCGGCGCGAAAACCTGACGCTGAAGGTCGAGGCGTTATAACACAAACACAAGGAGAAAAAACATGCATCCGATCACAATCGTAATCGCGTTCGTAGTCGTCTACACCATCGCCAAGTGCGTACGCATCGTGCCGCAGAAGCAGGCCTACATCGTGGAGCGCCTAGGCAAGTACCATTGCACGCTTGACGCGGGCCTGCACCTGCTGATGCCGATCATTGACCGCGTAGCATATAAGCACACACTCAAAGAGCAGGCCATCGACGTGCCTCCGCAGCAGTGCATTACGCGCGACAACATCACAGTCGAGGTTGATGGCATCCTATACCTGCAGGTGATGGATGCGGCCAAGGCCTCCTACGGCATCGGCAACTACCTCTTCGCCACCACCCAGCTCGCGCAGACCACCATGCGTTCGGAGATGGGCAAGCTGGAGCTCGACAAGAGCTTTGAGGAACGCACCCTGGTGAATGGGGCGATCGTCGAGGCCGTAGACAAGGCTTCCGACCCCTGGGGCGTGAAGGTCACGCGCTACGAGATCAAGAACATCACGCCGCCGCAGACTATCCGCGACGCCATGGAGAAGCAGATGCGCGCCGAACGCGAGAAGCGTGCGCTGATTGCCGAGTCCGAGGGCGACCGTCAGGCCAAGATCAACCGTGCCGAGGGCGACAAGCAGGAGGCCATCGCCAAGTCCGAAGGCGAGAAGATGAAGCGTATCAACGAAGCTTCTGGCCGTGCCCAGGAGATTTTGCTCGTGGCAGAAGCGCAGGCCAACGGTATCCGGCAGGTCGCGTCGGCCATCAGCAGCGAAGGCGGACTCGCCTCGGTCAACACCCAGCTCGCCCAACAGTACCTCAACGAGTTCGGCAAGCTAGCCAAGACCAACAACACCATGATCATCCCCTCAGACCTTGCCAACGTGGCCGGCATCCTCAAAGCCGCGACGACCATCGTCAAAGAGGTGAAGTGACCTCAGGCCGTATGCCCGCGGAACTCCCGCGGGCTTAGGCCGGTGAGATGCTTGAAACAGCGGCAGAAATACGCGGGGTCTTTGATGCCTACCTCTGTTCCGATCGAAGCTACCTGTGCCGCGGTCGTGGTCAGCAAACGTTCGGCCTTCCGTATCCGCAGACCGGTCAGATAGGCTAGCATGCTCTGTCCGGTGGCCATCTTGAAGTGGCGCGCCAGGGTTGAGCGGTTCGCGCCGGAGGCCCGCACGATGGTGTCCACCGTGCACTGCGGTTCGGCCCAGTGGCGGTGAATATGTTGCAAGGCGCTGAAGATCAGCTTGTCGGGCGCCATCCGCACGGCCATGTCGGCGGTGTGCGACAACACCTCAAGCAGGCCCAGGATGGACAGCGGATTATGCGCCGGCGCGGTCTCGGCCATGCGCGCGGCCAGGCGATCCAGCCACAGTTCAGGCGGCGCGCCGACCTTAAACGTGCCCGGCCACAAGCCGGATCCGGCCAGCGCGCACTCGCACTCCGGCCCGTCGAAAACGATGAACCGGGCCTCGGCCGTTTCGGAAATAATCTCTGCGGCATAGCGTGTGCCGGGGGTGACGATTGACACGCAGCCGGTCGGGAGCGGCGCAACATGTCCGTCTGCCGAGCACGTGATCTGCCCCGCCAAACACCAGAGCATGCTCACGAAGTGCGTGTTGACCTCCGGTATAAGCAGGCCGCGCCCGATGCGTACATGACCCACGCAAATTAAAGCGCATCCGACCCCCGGCGGAACCGAAGGCTGCTGCCGTATGACTTCACGGCGAAAAAAGGAAGCGCCCGCTTCGCTGTCCATAAAATGTAATGTCCTG
>JAQVQN010000451.1 GCA_028701555.1 Kiritimatiellia bacterium
GTATCGGTTCGACGGGGTGCGTCAGCCGCTGCGCATCGGCGCGTATGCGGTGATACGCTCGGGATCTATCATCTATGCTGACACGGTGATCGGCGAGCGCTTCTCGTGCGGGCACATGGCGCTGATACGCGGAGGGATCACCATAGGCGACCGCGTGGTCGTGCATCACAAGGTGACCTTGGAGGGCAATCTGACGATCGGCTCAGGCGTCAAGATCATGGCGCATGTGTATGTGCCTAGCCGCACGCGCATCGGCAATCTGGTTTTTATTGGGCCGAATGTGACGATTCTGAACGACAAGCGGCCGCAGCGGGTGCTGGACGGCGGAATCGCGGGCGTTACGCTTGAGGACGGCGTCTCGGTCGGCGGCGGGGTGACGTTATGCCCCGGGGTGACGGTCGGTGCGCGCGCCTTTGTGGCGGCTGGGGCGGTGGTTACCAGGGACGTGCCGCCGGGCATGCTGGCGGTCGGCGCTCCGGCGCGCTTCAAGCCGCTGCCGGCAGAACTGGCGGCGGGAAATCTGCCGGAACTGCTGTTGCCGCAGACCGATCTCTTCGGCGCGCACGAGGATGAGTCGTGGCGGGCGGGCAGGGGCGATTAGCGAGTGGCAGTGCTCGGGCAGGAATAACGCAGCGGCGCGGAGGCGCGGAGTGTTTTTAGAGGGCATGGGCCGGGTGTCAACTACCGCCGGTCGCAATTCGCGGGTCGCCTGTCGCCGGAAGGACGGCTGCGAGGCCGTCTGGGGGCGGGTCTTAAGCTACCGCTGCTATCTCTTTTCCATTGCATCTCTAACGTAAACCGCTTATGATGGAAAAATAATGAAATCAGTGTCCAAAGAGATCAGCGCATATTTTTCTGCATTGGGGCGTAAAGGTGGCACAAAGAGCCGTCGCAGCCTCTCTCCGGAGGCGGCGCGCGATATGGTGCGGGTCCGGGAGGCGAGAAGAATCTTCAGAAAGTATCATGCGCATTGTTTCTGGTATATGCGTCCGGATTTGGATGTCAACATCGAGGATATACCTGAGCTAGTGCGCGGCCTAAGGCAAAACGGAGGGCGGCAAGGCTTTTTTATTGCCGCAAAATTATGCCTATAAGCGATGTCCAGATGGAACTCCTGCGCTGCATTGCGGCAAATCGGAGCCCCGATAGTTATCTGGCTGGCGCTACGGTGCTCAATCGCGCGTCCGGCGGTCCCCGTTTCTCTCAGGCTATTGACATCTTTCACGATCTGGCAGACAGCGTAGCGCTTTGTGCTGAGCAGGATGCGGCGACGTTGGCAGAGGCCGGCTACGCGATTGAATGGATCCTGCGCACCGGCACCTTTCATCGCGCTGTCGTGACCTTGCGCGGACAACAGGTGAAAGTGGAGTGGGCGCAGGACAGTGCCTTCCGCTTTTTTCCCGTACAAAAGGATGCGTTCTGCGGATATCGCTTGCACGATGCAGACGCGGCAACCAACAAAGTGCTGGCACTGGCGAACAGGAGCGAGATCCGTGATTTTGTCGATGTCTTGCACTTGCATCAGACGTATCTGACACTCGGGGCATTGGTCTGGGCTGGCTGCGGGAAAGATCCGGGCTTTACGCCAGAATTTCTGCTGGATCAGGTCAGCCGCCACACGGCCTATACGCAAGCTGACGTGGATCGGCTGCAATTAAAGGCACCCCTCGATCTGAAGCTGTTAAAGCGGACGTGGCTGGATGCGTTGAGAGAGGCGCAGAAACTTGTGGCATCACTTCCGACAGCAGAGATCGGCTGCTTCTATCTGGATCAGACTCAAGCACCGGTGAACCCCGACCCGTCTGCGGACGGGTTCCCCATGTTGCTCCGTCACTGCGGCTCAGTCAGAGGAGCATGGCCAACAGTCAAATAGACCAACACAAAGATCGAGCTGTTAATCACCCGTACTTTGCTGTTTCTTGCATCTCTGCGTTCCGTGCGTTCTTTGCGGCTAATTCTCAACTGGTTTTTAGGGTTTAACGCTTGAAGTTATAGACAAAGGGGCGGGCGGATGTCCCCAGACGCCCGAAAGGCCGAAAGACGCAGCCCATGAACTGACAAGCCAAGAACTGGCGTTGCCTGACCGGCATCATAGTGCTATATTACGAGTCATAAGGAGATCAGTCATGCTGACATTAGCCGATAGAGTCGCTGAAGAGGCGCTCGCCCTTCCGGCTGAAAACCGCATCGGGTTAGTGGGTCGCATACTCACAAGCCTTAACCTGCCAAATAGGCCGGAAATTGACCGGCTCTGGGCTGATGAGGCGGAGCGGCGCGTTGCCGAAATCGACAACGGAACGGTTATGCTCATCCCTGGCGACGAGGTGTTCGCCAAGATCCGCAGGAAGTATGTCGTATGAGGTTTGTCTTTCATCCTCGTGCGGGGTGAAGAGTTCGAAGACGCGGTCCGATATTACGATGAGCGCCAAGCGGGACTCGGTCTTGATTTCGCCGAGGAAGTCTACGGTGCCATCCGTCGTGCTGTCGAGTATCCGGAAGCATGGATGCCCCTCTCCCGCCAAACGCG
>JAQVQN010000059.1 GCA_028701555.1 Kiritimatiellia bacterium
ATCCTGACCGCATGCCAGGCGTTAAAAACATTGTGCGCACCAGGCAAGGGCACTCTATACTCAATGCCTCCGCATACGAAACGCCCCTTCCATCCCTCCAGCCGCATCGCCTCCGGTCCTGCGCCTGCTCCACGCCCGTCTATGACATGCCCCTTAACGCGCTCTCTGAACGCCTGAAAGAGTGCCTGTGTCTCGTCCATGTCGAAGTGGTCCGCAGAGGCATTGGTTATGATTGCGTGTTCCGGTGTGAAGAGCAGCAGCGAGCGGTCGGACTCGTCCGCCTCCACCACAGCCCACTCGCCGCGTCCGGCACGAACCGAGCCTATACGCCCCCCTCCTTTGTCCCACCCGACCACCGCCGCACCGTTGACCACCAGCGGATCAAAGCCTGCTCCCTCCAGCAGCCATCCCAGCAGGGCCGTGACTGAGCTCTTGCCGCATGTGCCTGTTACAGCTATCAGTTTGCGTCCGTATGTCAGCCGTGCCAGTTCCGCCGCGCGGTGCACGCGCGGCACACCCAACGCCGCCGCCTTGAGAACCTCGGGGTTGTCATTCTCGATGGCGCTGCTTACCGCCAGCCGCATGGTATCGGCATCAATGCCGGAACCGTCTTGCGGGAACAGGCATACCCCCTGCTGTGCCAGACACTCCAAGGTAAGGGAACTTTCGCCCTGATCCATCATCCGATCCGAACCAGTTACCGTCACCCCCGCATCAAGCAACGCCTGCGCCAACGCGCTCATGCCCACGCCCCCGATCCCAGCCACATGCACTGTTTCGCCCATCATGTTCCTCCTTCAGCCGCATCCTTAACCCAATTCAATCCCGAGTCACGCCCGGCGGTGTGCAACCGCATCGCCAGCAGCGCCAACCCTGCAAACCATAAACCGACCATCCACGCCTCCCACTTACGCACATGAAAATTGCCGCCGGGAAAACGTGCCGTAACCTCAGCCGTGCGCATCATCATCCACGTAAAAAACCCAGCCGCGTTATTGAAGCAAGACGCCACTTCGACGCTGACAAAACTGGACAGCAGCCCCAGAAAGCCAGACATGACAATCAGGAACGCGCAGGGTGCTACCACCAGATTCGCCAACAGCCCGCCCGGCGTGAAACGTCCGAAATAAAATGCGGTCAACGGCACTGACGAAATCCACGCTGCCAAAGAAACCGCAAAGGAGTCGACAAAAAAAAGAACTACACTTTTGCGAGCGCGCAAGCGACTGGCCCTATGCGTTTCACCGGCTGCGGCCAGCAGACGCGCATCCTGCTCAAACCTAGCAATACCGCACAACTTATGCAATCTCTCCATAAACGGCCCGCAAAAAACCACCAGCCCCCCCATCACCGCGAATGACAAAATATTGCCAGCTTCGAAAACAAGCCAGGGACGGAACACATGCACCGCCAGCGCGGTTACGGTCAATGCTGCCAGCACATTAGGACGTCGACCTAACAGCGCGGCTGACAAATAAAGGATTGCCATCACGCAGGCCCGCACCGCGCTCGGACGCGCTCCGACAGCGACCGTGTAAAAAATTAGCAGCGGGGCCACATAAACACCCCAATAATGCCGCTGCACCCCCAGCAGACGCACCGCCATCACCAGCAAACCAGTCACAAACGCGATGTGCAGACCGGAAATGGCGAAAACGTGAATGGTTCCCGAATCAGCAAAAACACGCCGCATTTCGCGCGACATCTCACTACGGCTGCCCAGCAGCATGGCCTGCACCAATGCTGGAACCGCTCCCCAGTCCTCAATCCCTATGGTTAGCCGCTTAGCTGCCTGCCGCCGCGCTGCAGCTATGCGCGCCTGCCACGTTCCGCTGTCCGACTCAGCAACTTTTGCAGAGCGTTCCACGCCAGTACTGACCGTTATTTCCATCAGCCCGTTACGTCCCTTGCGCACCTTGCATTTGCCTGTAAACGACCATTCCTCACCTGGGCGCGGAGCCAGCCCTAACTCTGCCTCCCGCGCACCATACCAATCAATTGTCACGGGCATATGACGACATTTGACGGCACCGTCGGCACTTCTAAAATTTATGGCGCTGAAACTGAAACGGGCGGATTTACCTCGCAGCGGCGCCACAATCACGCTCGGGCCGACACGGCATAAATATTGTTGCTTAGGCGCATCCGCCAAGAGCCGTGCCTCATGCCGCCGCCCATCCAGATCGCGCGCACTGACAAGCC
Source organism: Kiritimatiellia bacterium (assembly GCA_028701555.1). GTDB lineage: Bacteria > Verrucomicrobiota > Kiritimatiellia > RFP12 > UBA1067 > JAQVQN01. The sequence goes on from JAQVQN010000059.1 coordinate 2,203, forward strand.
AGCCCAGACAAAAGAACATCAAAAAAACAAATGCGTTACGTAATGGGCTTTGTTGTAAAAAAAAAGCGCCAGCCACGCAGCACAAAGCAACTGCCGCTGGCAACGGCCAGAACCCGATCTGATATCCGCACAAGATTCCCGCCAGCAGCAAAGCCGACAAAGCCAGCATGGGTTGTCGGCGATGCAGCCCTGCCACCATCTCAATCGCCGACCTTAAAGCGCTCTTAAATATAAGCCGCAACCCGACCCCCTTCAATCGCCGCCCCGCTTAAACATCCCCGGCACAAGCAGGGCTACCAGCAAACAAGCTGCGGCAACAGACCAGATAGTCATTGCATCGTGAGCCTCGCCGTGACCGCAAGCCGCTTGAACCGTCGGCAGACTTGCGCGCAAACCTTCAAAAAACGTATCCAACAAAAACCCGGCCAGCAGCGAAGCCGCCGCGATCGAAGCCAGATAATAAGCCGTTCCAGCGCGGCCGATCTGCCGCCACATCGCTGTTACCGCAGCGGCGTTCGTGGCAGGACCTGCCACCAGAAACACCATGGCCGCTCCCGGTGAAACCCCCATGTGAATGAACCCGACGGCGATTGGCACCGATGATGCCGAACAGACATACACCGGTATACCCACCAGCAGCGCCAAAGCGTATGAGGTCAGGCCCGGCGGCATGTGCCCAGCGAAAAAACCTTCCGGCACCATAGCAGCGACAGCACCTGAAACCAACACTCCCAGCAGCAGTGGGCGCGACATGTCGCGCGGCAAGGTGACAAACCCGTGCCTCAAAGCCCGACGCCATGCGGATGAATCCAAAATTTTAGCGGCTGCCTCACCCGCAGGTTCGTCATTAGGTGTACCAGAACACCCGCAGCAGCCTTCAGCCTGAACTTTTTCACCATGGGTATCATCACTGCAAAACCGATCTGTCAGCACTCCGGCCAGCACACCGGACACAAAAGCCGTGACTACGCGCGCAACAGCAAAAACCGGCCCCAGCAGCGACCAGGTCAAAAGAATACTATCGACACCGGTTTGCGGCGTCGACGCCAAAAAACTTACAGTCGCACCCTTGCCCGCGCCGGAACGCCGTAGAGAAAAGGCCAGCGGCAGCACCCCGCAGGAGCAGAGCGGCAAAGGCACGCCCAGCAGCGATGCTTTTACAACCTGCCACACGCCGCGGCGTCCCAGATTACGCGACACCCACGCGGGCGTCACAATCACCGAAAGCCCCCCAGCCACGGCAAAGCCCAAAAGCAGGTACGGTGCCATCAACAGCACCACCTGCCAAATCGCCATTATAACTGTATAGGCTGTTTCCATAACGCTATTATGTTAATCCTTTTCACATAATCAGGCAAGACAACCCATACTGGTTCACCAATGCTAATTTTAACACCATGAGCTCCAGCGGGTGGCGCATAAACACCACCCTTTTTCTGCTATATTTCTGAATTGCCTGATGCGCCAGCTTTTATTTTTTAGAACCGGAACTGTCAGTCGCTTTCATGCGCAGCATCGCAGCCGCATAACGCTCCCCCAGAATGCGAGCAGATTCAGTGTTGAAATGAAGGAGATCACCCCTGTCAGTTAACCCTTCGGCTGTCACGCATGCGTAATTTTTCACGCTCTCCGCAAGTCCTCGGAGTATGGCGTTGAACTCTGTAGTGGCTTCGCGATTCTTCTCGTTGAGCTGGCCCAACTCACCGGCAATGAAGACAACGTCTGGCGCGTTCACATCTTTGCGCAAGCGTGCGATAAGCTCAGTCAGCCGTGCGGCGTAGAGTTTTCTGGACTCAGATTTGCGATCACCCTCTCCTTGGTGCCAGATGATCCCTTTGAGAGTGCCGTCTTTGCAGGCTTTCTTCACGCGCCCAAGCATGTCGTCGTAAGGGAAAGCCTTCGTGACCGGGTCCTGTATTCCTGGCACCCAACGGGTTATTGAGGTGCCGCCAACTGCACAGGGGATCAGGCCAATGGTAGCCTGAGGGGAAGCCTGCGCCATCGCCTTTCCAAAAGCCAGGCCCGGACCGACACCCGCGCCAGATTTGTCGAAATGCAGCGGATCGACGGCCGGAATCCATTGTCCGTCTTTGTTGAAGCTGAAGACACGGGGATGCGCCTGCTTGCTCTCCTTATCAACTCTGCCGCGCCCAGCCATGTTCGATTGCCCGACTAACAAATAGAGATCAAAGGATTTCGGCACAGCCGTGTGCGGGCCCGATTCTTCTGTGCCGCACACCCCCACCCATGGCACAGCCAGAATGATGCAGGCAAATATGAAAAACCGAAACCAGTGGTTCTTGCGCGTTTTCATCAGTCATTACTCCTTCAACAATTTGCAAAATCAGTTGTTTATTTCACCCACAGTGTTATTGAGCATGTCTTGCAAAGTCAGGTATACTACAAAAAACTAGCATTCAGCTTACAGTCTCAACACCTCAACAATCAAGCATCCTACGTGACGCAACCGACTCCAAATAAGGCAGTAAAGTTAGTCACTCTGGCTGACGAGGTCAAGCACCTATTTCTGTATACCCAAGTCTCGCGTCGCATCACAATTCATGCCACCTAAAATGGGGCAGAAAAGACAAAGTTTTTATCTGAAGCGGTAAAGACGGCAGCACTTTCACATTAACTTGGCGGGCAGTATGCCGCGCACGGAGTTAAGGAGGAGTATGCGCCGGGAGTGTTTGAGTTGCGCTACCGTGACCAAGCTTTCTCTAAGCACGCCGATTTCAAGCAGGTGTGCACGAAAAGTGCCGGGCAACAGACCGCAGCAGGCCGCAGGCGTGCGAAGTTCCCCGTCCACTTCAACCGCTAGGTTGGCGCGCGTGGACTCCGTGACCTCTCCCTCGGCGTTGTATAGGATCACGTCGTCCGCCCCGGGCCGCGCCGCCAGCGCGTCGTCATAAACCTTGCGGTGCGTGGTCTTGTGGTACAGGAAACAATCCGATCGCTTGACCGGTGCCGCCGCCAGACGCACCCGGCACGGATTCGTGCCGTTACCCGCCGCTATCACCTCTGCCTGCATCTTGACCTCGCCGCGCCGGTCAACCAGCAGCCGCACCTTGTGCGGCAACGATTCTAGACCCGCGCTGAATTCGTTCAGTTTTTCGCGTATGCCCCCTATAGACACCGCATAATCAAAATACTCTGCGGATGCACACAGCCGTAACAGATGCCGCTCCAGCAGCGCGTATCCCTCCGCAGGTGTCCACAGCATTGTCTCCAGTAGCGCGAACCCTGCCGGGTAGATTCCGGTGACGCAGCTCTTGACGCGGCACTCGGCCTGCTCGCGCGCGCAGACCGAATCCCAGACGATCCCGCCGCCAACGCCGTATTCCGCTGAGAGCTTTTGGGTGTCGAACAGCAGGGTGCGGATGGCGACGCTGAAGCGCGCGCGCCGACCGGGCGCGATAAATCCGACCGCCCCGGTGTAAATGCCCCGCGGTGTATTCTCGACCGCGGCAATGACCTTCATCGCGCTGGACTTGGGCGCACCGGTGATGGATGCCGCCGGGAACAGCCCGCCGAATACTTCCGCAACCGAGGCCTTGGTCGCGGCCGTGACCGTGGAAGTCAACTGCCACATGGCCGGGTACTTCTCAACAGCAAACAGCTCCGTCACCTCCACGCTGCCGGGTAGCGCGACCCGGCCCATGTCGTTGCGTACCATATCGACGATCATCAGGTTCTCGGCCAACTCCTTCTCGGAGGTACGCAGCTCAGTTGCGGCCACGCGGTCTTGCGCTAGGGTAAGACCGCGCGGTGCCGTGCCTTTCATGGGACGCGACTCGAGGCGGTCGTTGTCCAGACTGAAGAAAAGTTCGGGCGAGGCGCTGCCGATCATCCAGTCGCGGGTCGCGATGATTGCGCCGAAGGATGGACGCTGCGCGGCAAACAGTCCGGCCAAGACCGCTAACGGATCGTCACCCCCCATTGAGCGACGCAAGCGGTAGGTCAGGTTCACTTGATAGACGTCGCCTTCTCGGATGCCGGACTTGACGCGCCTGAACGCCTGTTCGTATGCGGAGAAGGTGACAGTTGAATCCCACTGCGCAATGTTTTTTGTGGCATCCACGCCCTCCAGAGGATCACCGACCTGTTCAGTATCCTGATAAAGTCCGAACCACAACAGTGGAAAACGACCATCGTCCGTCCTGACCTTATGCGCCGGATCAAATCCCGGCGCGGCCTCGTAAGCCACCAGACCGGCCGCATACAGCCCGCGATCTTCAACAGCCGTCTCAACCTCGCGCAGCTTGTCCGCAACCTCTTCGACCCGCAAGGTCTGTATGACTTGCAAAGGGTTCGCGAAGCGCATCCAGCCGCCGTTGACGGAATCTTGCAGCAGCACCGACCCCGGCGTTATGTGGGTTGTCGCGGACATGACTGATCACATTTCGCGCTTAATGTTTCAACCCGAGGCCGTGCGCACTCAAAAAGCGTCGGGCGTTACCTGCACCTGGGTCGAGAGCCGGTAATCCCCGCCCGCGGCGGCAAAGGTATACTCCACCATAAAGGCCGCAAAACCCTCGGATGGCGTGGCGACCCCGGCATCGACCTGCCGCTGTGAAGCGTCCAGCTCCAGCGGGCGGCTGTGCCACTTCGCTTTGCGGAAATCGCGCGTCGCGGAGCTAGCCTGCCACAGCAGTGCCTTTTGTGCGGGGCGGTCACTCGTGACTGACACGTGTGCGCCGCCGTCGCCGCGCATCCTCCATTTCATCTGGGGCAGATCCTCCCCCTCCGCCACCATTCTCAGAAACTCCGACAAAGTCCTGACTGCTTCAGGTGTACTGCCCGCGCGGTGACCGGTGTTGGGTGCCTGATAAACCGCTTTGGGCTCCGGAAGATCGTTCCAGTAGTGGCGCAGCGAATCGACGGTCCAGTATGGGTCGTTCGTGCCCAAGATCAAGAGCTTGGGCATGGTGTAGTGCGCTCGGTAGCTGTAGGGGTCAACCATCCCCTGCAACCTAACCATCTCCGGCATATCCATTTTATCAACCAGATCAAGATCGGTGTAATCGCTGATCTTTTCACTCTGGCGGCCATATACGCGTGCAGCCCACTCGGTCTGGGCCTTCATGTTCAAGGTGTCGATCACGACGGGCGCAATTGCGCAGACACGCTTATCGATCGCCCCGGCGAGCCAGGTGGTCCAGCCGCGCTTGGAGACACCCGAAACCACAAACCGCTCCACAGAGATTTGGTGCGTTTCCGTAGCCCAGGCCTGCACTGTATCCATGGCGCGTACGGCGCTTTTAACCATGGGCAACAACAGCGGCCATGTTTCATCGCCAGTTTTCAGATACCGGTCGAAGGTCAACGCAATCAGGGCGTCTTCCTGCCGTCCGTCAAACAAAGGCTGGTTCGGCACTGAAGTGACTATCGCCACGATGGTCCCAGCACGTTGCACCACCTGCCTGATCTGCTCCCACTCTTTATCGCCAACCCGGGAGGCGACCTGCAGCAACGCGGTGCGCGGGTTGCGCAAGACGGCAGGTTTGGCGATATAGAGTTTGTGCTTCCAGAGAATATTCTGCCAAGTTTGCGAATCCAACTCTATGGCAACGACCTCTATGCCGTCCATTTCACTTTTGCCGCTGACCCGCCAAGCATAGCTTGTGTCGGGCCGGACTACATAATCTTCAAGAGGGCCGGCCCAAACCGTAACGCAGGCCATGACCGCCGCCAAAAACATCTTCAAATACCACATCCGTCTTGCCGCCTTTCCGATTACCTATAACTTGGCCGTTTTGTCATACCAAAACCATGCTTAAAACGGTAGGGCCCGTTCCCCGAACGGGCCGCTGACGCCTCGGGGAGGCGTCCCTACCAATAACTTCAGAGTTCAATGTTCGACGTTCAGCGTTCGATGTTCCAGTTTCCGCCCTCGTTTTCGCCCGATCGCCCACGCGGCGGGGTTACCCTTGATTCATCACCGGCTGTGCCAGCAAGGCCTCCGTCTGCTCGTCAGTCCCAACAGTGATACGCAGATATTCTCCGGTCATCTCGCCGGGGAAATAACGCACATAAATTTTTGAATCCTTTAACGCAGCAAAGACACGCGCGGCGTCTCCATCAGGCGGACGGGCGAAGATGAAGTTGGTCTGCGAAGCGCAGACCCGCCAACCGCGCTGTACAAGGGCGACCGCCAGCCTCCCCCGCGTGGCCTGTATGCGCCGCACATTCCCGCGCATGTATGGAATATCCTCCAGCGCCGCCATACCGACCACCTGCGCGAGCATGTCCATGTTGTAGGAGTCTTTGATCTTGTAAAGCGCGTTGATCAGCTCTTCCGGGCCAACCACATAACCGAAACGCAGGCCAGCCAGGGAGAAAGACTTCGAAAGGGTGCGCATAACCAGCGTGTTGCTGTTGCCGACACGCAAGGCCAGGTCCATGCAGTCGCTGTCCGCGAAATCCACATACGCCTCGTCAATCAGCACCACCCCGTTGAATGCCCCGCAGAAAGCGGACACCTTGCCCTTGTCGAAAATCATGCTGGTGGGCGCGTTGGGGTTGGTCATGAAAAAGACCGAGGCTTGGTAATTTTCTGTCATGCGCCAGGTGAAATCATTGTTGATAAGCACCGGGCGCTTTTCAACGCCGCGGATATCGGCCAGCACCGGATAGAGGGAGTACGACGGCACGAAATAGCCAACGCTGCCGTCGTTCTCCACAAAGGCCCGGGTGCACAGCGCCAGAATCTCATCCGATCCGTTGCCGATGAAAACCCGCGCCGGAGCGCAACCGTGCAATTCCGCGATACGCTGGCGCAGGACAGCGAAGTTAGGGTCGGGATATAATCGCAACCGTGCGCAGTCAAAGTCCCTCAATGCCGCCGCAACCTTGGGGCTAGGCGGATAGGGATTCTCGTTGGTGTTGAGCTTGATAACGCCCTGAAGCTTAGGCTGCTCGCCGGGTGTGTAGGCTGTCAAGGCCTGAACATTTTTGCAGATGTACATAGATAAAGTCACAAATTTATAATGTTTCTGAGTTCGTACTGTGAGCGACAATCCCTTAGGTAAAACCTGCGCGGCTTTTGATTTGAAAAACAATATCACATTCTGCAGCATCACGCCAACCTTACGCGGAAAGTGACGGAAGTGCCCTGCCCCGGCACACTTTCAACCTCCAGCGTACCGCCTGCCTCTTTCATGCGTTTTTCCATGTTTCCCAGACCGTCATGTCCAACTGCCTTGCGCTGGCCGACTTCGAAGCCGCCCCCGTCGTCCTCGACCCGCACTTCCAGCACATCGCCCTCTATGCGCATGATGATCTTAACCTGGCTGGCTGCGGCGTGTTTCAGCACATTCCCGACCGCCTCGCGCACCGCCAGCAGCAGGTGATGACGTGTTTTGGAGGCGATCGGCCGTCCCTCCAGATCCGCCGGGCGCGAAAAATGGAAACGCAAACCGGAATTTCCCAGAAAATATTCAGTGTACTGCTCGAAATAACTGATGAAAGGCTCCCACCCATCATTGGCCGGATTCACCGCCCAGACTATCTCGTCGACGTTTCTGGCCAGCTCATTTGCAACGTCGTAAATCTGATCCAGACGCTTATGCGCGACACCTTGATCCACATCGTTATGCGCCAATTCGCTGAGCGTTGCCACCACCGACAAGCCGTTGCCCAAGTCATCGTGAATGTCGCGCGAGATGCGCGCCCTTTCCAGAGCCAGCGCCTCTTCGCGCCGCATCAACGCCATCTGCAACTGATAGCGGTGCCACAGCATCCAGCGCGCAATCAGGAACACTGTCGCCGCCAGAGCCACCGCCAGGCACAGGTAGAACCAGACCGTCTGCCAGAAAAACGCCTTGACCCTGAAAGACAACTCCGTGCCAGCCATGTCCCATATGCCGCCCGCCTCCGAGATGACCCGCAAAGTGTAGCGTCCCGGCGGCAGCCATTCGAAAACCGCCACCCGATCCGCCT
>JAQVQN010000452.1 GCA_028701555.1 Kiritimatiellia bacterium
ATCTCCGCAGGAAACTCCGTGTCCTTTCGGCAAGCGTGCATGAACATTTTTCGGGGACCGGGTATCGTTGGCTGTCGACGCGGTAGCTTGCGGAGGACAGCCGATGAACGCGAAAGCCACGACGCCCCTGCCCGGAGACCTGGAGAACGCGCGACGACGTTTCGAACAATGGCGGCAGGTTCGTAAGGCCCCCACGCCGATCCCCGAGTCGCTATGGTCTGCGGCGGTCACGTTGGCGGGCAAGTACGGCATTTCCCGGACGGCCAAGGTCCTGCGGGTGGCTTATTATTCGCTGCAGGAGCGGGTCGAGAGGGCCGTCGCCCCGCCAGTTGGTCCCGCGATGGCCAAGCCGCCCACGTTTCTGGAAGTGGCCGTTCCCGCTCGGCCTACCACCGGGGAATGCTTCCTGGAATGGGAGGATGGTTCCGGGGCGAAGATGCGGGTTCACCTCCAGGGCGTCGCGGTTCCCGATTTGGTCGCCTTGAGCCGCAGTTTCTGGGAGGGCCGGCGATGATCCAGATCACGCCCCAGATGCGCATCCTGGTGGCCCTGGAGCCGGCGGATCTGCGTCGCGGGATTGACGGCTTGGCCCAGGTCTGTCGGCAGACGCTACAGCAGGACCCGCTGAGCGGTTGTGTGTTCGTGTTCCGCAATCGGCGTGGTACGGCGCTGAAGGTGCTGGTTTACGATGGGCAAGGTTTTTGGCTCTGCCAGAAACGGCTGTCGAGCGGGCGTTTCCGCTGGTGGCCGACGAGCGTCCAACCGCAGGAGGTGGCCCAGCAGTTGGCGGCGCATCAACTGCACGTGCTGTTCTCGGCCGGGAATCCTGCCGGGACGCAGGCGGCTCCAGAGTGGCGGCCGGTGAGTCCGCAATTCTGAAAAACCCGCGCGACGCCACTTGCGTTCCATCGCGGTCCGTGCTACGCTGCGGGCCATGAATGTGCTGCTGAGTTATCGCGGTCGCCAGGTCACGGATGCCGACGTGGCCTTCATCCGGGAACTCATCGCCGCTCATCCCACGCTCAGTCGGCGACGGTTGTCTCAAGAATTGTGCCGGGCCTGGAAGTGGGTTCAGCCCAACGGGACCTTGCGGGACATGGTCTGCCGCGGGCTGATGCTGGCGTTGCACCGGGCGGGCCACATTGGGTTGCCGGAGCGGCGGCGGGTCCCGCCGAATCCGTTGGCTCAACGTTCCGCGCCGACCGTCCTGGAGATCGAGCGTCGGCCGCTGGAGGCTTCCCTGCAGAGCCTGGGGCCGTTGCGTGTGGAACAGGTTCGGCGGACCCCTCAGGAATCGCTGTTCAATAGCCTGCTGGCGGAGCATCACTACCTGGGTTACATCCAGCCAGTGGGCGAGCATCTGAAGTACCTGGTCTTTGCCCAGAGCCAAGTCGTGGCGTGTCTGGCTTGGTCGTCGGCGCCACGCCACTTGGGGCCGCGGGACCGTTTTCTGGGATGGTCGGCGGAGGCCCGCCGGAAGAACCTGCACTTGATCGCCACCAACCTGCGCTTCCTGGTCTTGCCGTGGGTCCAGGTGCCGCACTTGGCCTCCCATATTCTGGGGCGAATGGCTCGGCAGTTATCGGGCGACTGGCAGCGGGTCTACGGGCACCCGCTGTACTTCCTGGAGACCTTCGTGGACCCGGAGCGCTTCCGCGGCACGTGCTACCGCGCGGCCAACTGGATCGTGCTCGGGCGCACCACGGGCCGTGGCAAGGATGACCAGACGAATCGTCCGAATCGATCTCTCAAGGAGGTTCTGGGCTATCCGCTGGACCGAGATTTTCGGCGCCGGCTGTCCCACGTCAGAAGAGAGGAACCGTCGCATGTGCGAGCTGACTCCGAAACAACATGAACAACTGCTGCGGCACTTGGCAGAGAGCGATCTGCCCGAAGCCGAGCAGGCAATCATTCGAGGCGCGGTGGAGATGTGGCGCGAGCTCGTCCGTTTGTCGCGGGAACAGGGACTGACGGTCGAGGAACTGGGTCTGCAACTGCTGGGGGTCAGCGACGACGCAGAGGCTGAGAGGAACAGAATCCGGAGCAGGCGGTGCCGCGTACGGAACTACAGCCTCCGCCCGACGGCAGTCACTCGTGACGGTTCAGGAAACGCGGCAGCCAATCGGACGCTGCCGTGTGGCGTGAAGGAGCGGCGGCATGGGAAGCCGAATACCATCTCCGCCGAATCCGGAATTCCTGGCGGTGGGCGCGGACCGGTTGGAGTACATTGCACAACACGCGGAAGCCACCTTGCCCCCGGACGAGAGTGCGGTGATTCGGGCGGCGTTCGCGACCGTCTTCTACTTCACGACTGTCTTGCAACAGAAAAACATCACGCTCAAGCGGTTGCAGAAGATGGTCTTCGGCGCGCCTACGGAGACGACCAAGGCGGTGCTCGACAGCGCGGGACATGCGCCGACTTCCACGCCCTCGGAGGACACGGAGCAGGACCCGGCGTCCCCGGCCAGCCCCACGGGAGAAGCGCCGCCCAAGCCGCGCCCCGGCCACGGACG
>JAQVQN010000060.1 GCA_028701555.1 Kiritimatiellia bacterium
AAAAAATAAACCAAATGGTGGACATGACAGGGCATAGTATTTTTGCTTAAATGGGCACCATGTAACAGGTAATAGGCTTGTGAGCAGGCTGATAAAACGGGGAGAGCCATGCATATTGTTGTTTGCGTGAAGCAGGTTCCGGACACGACGAACGTGCGTATCAATCCGGAGACCAACACTTTGATGCGCGAGGGGGTCGAGAGCATCATGAACCCCTTTGACGAATACGCGCTGGAGGAGGCGTTGCGTCTGAAAGACGTCACGGGGGCGCGGGTGACGGTGATCACGATGGGGCCGCCGCAGGCGGATGTCGTGTTGCGCGAGGCCATGGCGCGTGGAGCGGATGACGGGGTGTTGCTCACGGATCGCGCCTTTGCCGGGGCCGATACGCTGGCTACATCCTATGCCATCGCGCAGGCTATCAAAAAGATCAACGCGCGTCCGGACCTTGTGCTTTTCGGCAAGCAGGCGATTGACGGCGACACGGCGCAGGTGGGGCCGGGGGTCTCGGAATTTCTAGATATGCCGCTGGTGACCTACGTCAAGAGCGTGACGGTCAGCGACGGGGTTTTCACGGTCGAGACGTTGATGGACGAGGGTGTGGACGTGATCGAAGGGCGCCTGCCGGCTGTGATGACGGTGGTTAAAGAGGCATCGACGCCGCGTTTTGCGAGTTTGAGCGGCTGGATGGATGCCAAGAGCGCGTCCATTCCGCGCTGGGGGGCGAAAGACGTGGGTGCCGCAGCGGAGATGTGCGGTCTGGACGGTTCTCCGACCAAGGTGGTCAAAATATTCGCGCCGCCGACCAAGACGGGCGGCATAAAGATGGACGGACGCGAGGAGCCGGAAGCTGCGGTCCAGGGGATTGTGAAGCTGTTGCAAGACAAGGGGGTGGCATAAGTTATGGCTGAAGCACCGATTTATATTGATCCCGAGAAGTGCCGCGGTTGCAAGAAATGCATAACCGCCTGTCCTTTCGACGCTTTGTTCATGGAAGGCAAGCTGGCGGTCGTGAAGCCTGAAGAGTGTCGCGCGTGCAATGCTTGTATCAAAGCGTGCCCCTTCAAGGCCATTACTTCCACTGCGGAAGAAAAAGCGGTAAAGACCGACCTTTCAACTTTCAAGGGTATCTGGGTCTTCGCCGAGCAGCATCACGGCAAGGTGCAGGAGGTGGCTTACGAGCTGCTCTCGACTGGGCGGCGGCTGGCCAACGACCGTGGCTGCGAGTTGGCGGCGGTGATCATGGGGCATAATCTGGGCGACGCGCCGAACTATCTGATCGCGGCCGGCGCGGACAAAGTGTATGTGGTAGACCAGCCGTCTTTGTCGGAGTACGAGGCGGATGTTTACACTGACGCGCTGAACCAGCTTATAGCAAAGTACAAACCCGAGGTGATTCTGGCCGGCGCCACGTCGGTCGGACGGGCTTTTTTCGCGAAGGTCGCGGTGCGCGCCCGCACGGGCTTGACGGCGGACTGTACGGCGCTTTCGATCGACAAGGAGAGCCATCTGCTGCACCAGACGCGTCCGGCGTTCGGCGGCAACATCATGGCTACGATCATGACGCCCCACCACAGGCCGCAGATGGCCACGGTGCGGCCTAAAGTCTTCAAGATGAATACGCCTGATCCGCGGCGCAAGGGCGAGACGCTGCACGAAGCATTGAAGCTGGTGGCGGCCAGAACCAAGATCGTCAAGGCAGAACGCAACGCTGGCAGCGTCAACATAGCCGAGGCAGAGATCATCGTGGCCGGCGGCCGCGGCCTTAAGAAGGCCGAGAATCTGGCACAGTTGCAGAAACTGGCAGATCTGCTGGGCGGCGTGGTGGGCGTTTCGCGCGCCTGTGTCGACGCGGGGTGGATATCCGCCTCGCACCAGGTCGGTCAGACCGGCAAGACCGTGAGCCCGAAGATCTATCTGGCTTTCGGCATCTCAGGGGCGATACAGCACTTGGAGGGCATGCGTTCCTCCGACACGATCATAGCGGTCAACACTGATCCGCACGCTCCGATTTTCAATATCGCCGATCTGGGCATTGTTGGGGATCTGTTCGAGATTCTGCCGATGCTGATCGAGGCGCTTGAATCCAAAGGCAACGGGCGTTAAGGCGCGGACAAATTGATTTCATAATTTATCGAGGGGACGGTGTTTTATGGCGAACAAAACGAAACAGCCGATACAGACCGACATACTTTGCGTTGGGGCGGGCGTAGCCTCGCTGTCAACGGCGCTGGCGCTTTTGCGTGCGTTTAAGGCGCAGGGAAAGTCCGCGCCGCGCGTGACGGTGATCGACAAGGGCCGCAGCGTCGGCAGTCATGTGCTTTCCGGCGCAGTGATCGACATGAGCGGGTTCACCGGCTTGCTGACCGAAGAAGAGATCGGCAAGATGCCGGTCGAGGCACGTGTGAGCAAGGAGTCGTTCCACATGCTTTTCGACGCCAAGCGCGCGATGGGGATACCTTGGGTGCCGCCGCTGATGCAGGCGCACGGGTATCCGGTGGGGTCGCTGACCAAGCTGACGCAGTATCTCGCGCAGCTCTGCGAAAAGGAAGGCGCGGAGGTCTACACCGGTTTCGCGGCGGTCGAGCTGATTGAAGATGCCAAGGGGCGCGTCATAGGCGTGCGTACCGGTGACAAGGGGGTGGACCGCGACGGCAAGCCCAAGTCCAACTTTACGGCCGGCGAGGAGATTCTCGCCAAGGTCGTGGTGCTGGGCGAGGGAGCATGCGGCATCCTGACCGACAAACTGATTGCGCGCAAAAAGATGGGCGGAGTCCGCGGACAATCGTATGCTTTGGGCATCAAAGAGGTCATCGAGGTGCCTGCCGACGAGGCGCGGGCCGGGGAGATCGCGCATTCGTTTGGTTATCCTTCGGACTGGAGCACTTACGGCGGCGGTTTCGTGTACCACATGTCGGCGACGCAGGTGCTGGTCGGTTACGCTTACGCGCTGGACTATGCGAGGCCAGAGGCTGATCCTCACATGCTGTTCCGCAAATTCAAGGCGCATCCGGTGATCGCGTCGCACATCCAGGGCGGCAAGGCCGTGGCCTACGGGGCTAAGGTCATTCCTGAGGGCGGTTACTACTCTGTGCCGCAGGTGGTGGCTGACGGAGTGCTGATTGTTGGTGACGGAGCGGGACTGGTCGATACGCTGCGCATCAAGGGCATCCATATCGCGGCGCAGTCCGGACGTGCTGCGGCAGAGACACTGGTGGAGTGCTGCAACAAGGACGATTTTTCATTGGAGGCGCTAAAGCCTTATGCCGACCGCCTGACAAAGACCGAGGGCTGGAAACAACTCAAGCGGGTCAAGAATGTGCGCGCGCCATTCTCGACCAATCTGATGCTGGGAGTGATGAGTGCGGGCTGTGCCTGGGCCACTTTCGGCAAGTTTCCGTTCTGGACGGTGCCGCTGGCGCCGGATCATGAGGAGATGCTGCCTTTGAAGGGCGGCAGGCTGCCGGAGCCGGAAGAGGTCGAGAGCGGGCCGCTTTCGCCTGACCGCCTGACCGACGTTTTCATGTCCGGCACGATCCATGACGAGGATCAGCCTTGCCATCTTAAGATTCTGGACCGGAAAGTATGTGAAGAGTGTATCAAGCTATACGGTGCGCCCTGCCAGCGTTTTTGTCCCGCCGAGGTTTACCGGCTGGAGGACGGGCAGATACACGTGGACTTCTCCAACTGTCTGCACTGCAAGACCTGTCAGATCAAGGATCCTTTCCAGAACATCGAGTGGACCTTCCCGCAGGGCGGCGACGGCCCGCGCTACACACGCATGTGAGCGGGGAGGTTCAAGCGCGGCTGACGCCGCTGGTTCAAACGGCCTGCGGCTGCTGGCAAATAATAACCAAATGGTGGACATGACAGACGGTTCCTTTTTTGCTTTAATTAGGCCGTGAATCGGAGAAGGACGTTTTAAATAAGTTGCTTCAAGGGGGGCTGGGATGCCCAGGCGCAGTCGATCAACGATCAAAGGAGTAAGACGATGGAGAGCATGAAATTCAACCGCAGGCAATTTGTTAAAGGCACCGCCGCCGCGGCTGCCATCTTGCCGAGTTTCAATATCTTGGGCGATGAAAAGAACACGATCGGCCCCAAAGACGACCAGGTGAACGTGGCGGTTATCGGGTACGGTGCCGAGGGCGAGATCCTGACCGATGCGGCAATGAAGATACCGGGGGTGCGTTTCAAGGCGGTCTGCGATATTTGGGAATACCGGCGTAAGATGGCGCGCGGACGGCTGCGCTCGCTGGGTCACGAGATCAACGTGTACGAAGACTACCGCGAGATGCTGGACAAGGAAGACAAGAACATCGACTGCGTGATCATAGCGACGCCGGACTGGATGCACGCGGAGCACAGCGTCTACTGCATGGAGAAGGGCAAGCACGTCTACTGCGAGAAAGAGATGTCCAACCGCCTTGAGAAAGCCAAGGAGATGGTTCTGGGGCAGCGCCGCACCGGCAAGATTTTCCAGATCGGCCATCAGCGCCGCTCCAACCCGCGCTACATGCACGCAATCAACCGTGTGATTCGCGAGGCCAATATGCTCGGACGCGTGACGCACGCCTACGGGCAGTGGAACCGCTCGGTGGCGCCGTTTCTGACCGTGCGCGACCGCCTGAATATTCCGACCGAGACTTTGCAGAAATACGGCTACGAAAACATGGTGCAGTTTCTTAACTGGCGCTGGTTTGACAAATATGGCGGCGGTCCGATGGTGGACTTGGGTTCGCACCAGATAGACCTTTTCTTCTGGGTGTGGGATTGCGCTCCTATTTCTGTGACGGCTGTTGGCGGCAACGACTACTACAACCGCCAGATGAACGACAACGTGATGGCGATTTACGAGTTCAAGACCAAGCAGGGCGTGATCAACCGCGCCTACTATCAGGTGCTGACCACCTCCAGCCGCGGCGGTTTTTACGAGCAGTTTATGGGTGAGAACGGTTCTTTAACCATCTCCGAGATCGCGGCGCGCGGCAACGCGGTGCAGCGCGAGGTGCGCGACGGCGTGCCGAACTGGGACGTTTTTGCCAAGCAGGGTCTGGTGCTGCCGGTCAAGAAACCGGTGGCCGCGGCCGTCACCTCCAATGCTGCGATCGACGTGCGTGTCACGGCCGAGGCGGACGGATGGCCTTTGCCGGTGGATCTGCTCAAGCCGGCGCACATGCCGCATTTGGAGAACTTCTTCCTGGCTGTGCGGCGCAACAAGCCCGAGCTGTTGACCTGTCCGGCGAATCTGGCATACGAGTCGGCGGTGGCAGTGCTGGCGGCCAACCGGTCGGTGGCCGAGGGCAAGACGATCCACTTCAAGCCGGAAGATTTCCACGTTTAATTAACCGGGTCTTATAGGACTCATAGGACGTATAGGACCTATTATGAAAAAACTTTTTTACATCACACTGGCGCTGGCGGCGGCTGCGACGTTCGCGGCGGTCGAATCGCATTGGGACGGCGGGCGCAATGTGCCGGTGCACCGCCTCGCGCTGAACGACGAGTTCGGCGACAAGATCGTGCCGGGAGCGCCGAACGCCTTGCCGATGAGTACGCGCAAGACCTGCGGGCAGTGCCACGATTACGATACCATTGCTTCCGGCTGGCATTCAAACATGTCTGCTGCGCAGGAGCCTGGGCGTCCGGCGCAGCCGTGGTTCCTGGTTGACCCGTTGAGCGGTTCGCAGATACCGATGAGCCTGCGTGACTGGCCCGGAACGCACAAGCCCAGCGATATCGGCATGACTGACTGGGAGTGGGTGTACGCTTTCGGGCGGCATCTGCCGGGCGGTGACATAGCAGAGCCGGAAGACCTATACGCCGAGGGCGGCCCGCGCGCGCGCTGGGAGGTTTCAGGGCCGGTTGAGATCAACTGTTTCGCCTGCCACAGCCACAGCAAAGCGTATGACCACAGCGAGTGGGTGCGGCTGATCCTGCGGCAGAACTACCGCTGGGCGGCTACCGGAGCATTGGGGCTGGGCGAGATCCGTGGCATGGGTTCGCGCGTGGCTGACTACTGGGGGTTGCTGAAGGGCGTCAACCGCGACGACTCGGTTTATGCTGTGCCGCCGCACGTGGTTTACGACCAGCGGCATTTCGACACCAAGCATCGTGTGGTTTTGGAGGTTGGCAAGCCGCAGTCCCAGAACTGCCTGAACTGCCACTCGACCTCGCAGTCCGGCATGGCCGGCAAGGATATTGACGGAGATGTGCATTTGCGCGCGGGAATGTCCTGCACGGACTGCCACGCGGCCGGTTTGGACCACAAGGTCGCTCGCGGCTACGAGGGCGACAAAACCGGGTGCATGGATCATGCGCGCCTGACGGCAAGCTGCACGGGCTGCCATATAGGTGGTGAGGCGGTCAAGGCTGGACGGCATGGCGCGCCGCTGCCGCGCCATGTGGGCATCCCGGTTAGCCATTTCAAGGATTTAAGCTGCACGACCTGTCATTCAGGAGTTACCGAAGGCGGCAAGCTGGCGCAGGTGCGAACCTCGCGCGCCAACCGCATGGGTGTATACGGCAGGGCGCGCTGGGTGACGCCTCAGCCGTTTATACTTGAACCGGTCTTCGTGCGCAACAGCGAGGGCAAGATCGAGCCGCGGCGCATGGCATGGCCGGCCTTCTGGGGGGCGCGTGATGCGGGTGACGCCGGCAAGGTGACGCCGTTGTTGCCCGAGAGCGTGCAGGCGGCTTGCACGGGCTTGTTGAATGTGCGCGAGCAGGTCGGACAGTTGCTGACGATTTTGGCGAGCGACGCCAACATTCCCGGCAAGCCGGTGCTGGCTGCGGGAGGCGTTTTGTTCCAGTCTAACGTCGACGGCGTGGCCATGCCAGTTGCTGGCGATGAGGCTGCCGACGGCTGGTTCTACAAGGCGGCGACAAACCTAGTGGCCGTTATACCGGCGTATGATCCGGGAGCGGACACCGAGAAGATGGATGATGATCAGCTTGTTGAGCGCAATGATGCTGAGAAAAAGCTCTCTAATCTGTTGCAGACCCTTGACGCCTCGCCGCTAGCGGCGGACAACGGATACGGCGCGGTGGTTTACGGCGGTACGCTGTTTTACCGCGGTGGCAGCGGTGACACCATGATAAACACCAACGCGCCGGTCGAGTGCGCCAAACCGCAGGCGGGGTGGTATAAGGACGGGGAGTTCAAGCCGTTGTTGTCGGAGTACGTGGTCCGGAATGTCAAAGAGCTCGGTGACAGCGAATGCACACTGACCGAAGAGATGGTGCGGGAGGGCTTGGAGCGTTTGTTAGAGACCGGCACGGAGCGCGCTGTATACGTGGCGCACGGGCAGGTCTGGGAAATCGGCAAAGACGGCAAGCTGTCCGCTCGCGAAGAGCCGGCGGCGGCAGCGGTCTCCTGGGCTGTTGGTCATGACGTGCGTCCAGGGCGCATGGCGCGCGGTGCGTCACCGAGCAAGTGCGCGGATTGCCACACGCCGGATTCGGCGTTCTTCTTCACGCAGGTCGCCTCCACCGGCCCGCTGCTGACCAGCCGAGCGCTGGTCAAGGCTCAGAATGCTTTCATGGAGCTGAGCGGCAGTTACAACCGGGTATTCGGCACGACCTTCATGATGCGTCCTGTCTTCAAGATTTTCCTCTGGGTGGTGTTCGCGTTGGTCTTGCTGGTGTCGGTTGCGTTTGTCGCTGCGGCGGTGCCTGCCACGCTAGGCAAGGGGGGCATTCCCTATGGCAAGCCGTCCGAGAAGCTGATGGTGCAGGTGGATAAACTGGCAGCTTGGGGCATGGGTGCGGCTGCGGTTTACCTTGGCTTGTCTGGCTTGGCTGGATGGCTGCTCCACATGATGACCGGGTATGCACTGATATTTCACATGGTTGCGGGCGGGCTCTTCGCGACATGCCTAGTGGCACTGATCTGGTTGCGCGGCGGACGGCGTCTGGCGAATAGCCGCCGTAACGGGCTTTGGGCTTTGGTGCTGATGCTCGGTGCCGCAGTTATCTTTTCGGCGGTCGCTCCTATGATGACCTTGCTAGACACCGAGTGGCAGGTGATCATGCTTTGGACGCACCGCTGTTCCTCCATGGCATTCCTGGCCGTGTCAGCCTGGATGCTGCTGAGCGGTGGCCGCAAAGAGTAGGAAAAGAGTTGTTCTATGACAGACCGAGTCCATCGGTTTGAGCATCAGGCGATGTCGACGGTGTTCGAATTGCTGGTCATTGAAGATGATCGGCAATTAGCTGGCAGCGCGGCGTACGCCGTGTTTCAGAAGGTGGACAAGCTGGAGCAGTTGTTCAGCCGGTTTCTCGACGCCAGCGAGGTGGCGCTGATCAGCCGGCTGAAACCCGGGGAGACATTCCGGGTGGCGCCTGAAATGATGGATCTGCTGCTGGTTTCGACGCGGATTTGCGCCGCTACCGGCGGTTGCTTCGATGTGACAGTCGGGGTGGTGATGGACGCGCTGCGCGAAGTCAAGCACCGTTGGCAGGCGCTGACGTCAGAGGAGCGTGACAATGCGCTGGCGGCATGCGGCATGAACCGGCTGGTGATCGACACGCAAAACCTGCTGGTGTCGATTAAGCCCGATCGGCTTGGACGCGCAACGCCGCTGGAGTTGGATTTCGGCGCGATCGCAAAGGGCTACGCATTGGACATGGCATGTGAAATGCTCGAGAAAGATTGGGATTTCAAGGATTTCCTGATACACGGCGGAACCAGCACGGTGGCGGCGCGCGGATCGATGGAGGAGGGCGGTGCAGGCTGGCCGGTGGATGTCGGCGGTGAGTGGCGGCAGCGCGCGGGGCTCGAGACGGTGAGGCTGTGCGGAGGAGCCTTGAGCGGTTCGGGTTTTGAGGTTAAGGGCGCGCATGTGGTTGATGTCCGCGTGGGACAAGCGGCAGCGCGGCACGGGGCGGCGTGGGCGTATGCGCCGAAGGCGGCGGAAGCGGACGCGCTCTCGACGGCGAGTCTGGCTATGAAGCCGGCAGAGATAGAGCGGGCTTGCGCGGAGTTGGAGGGATGCGGCGTGATGGTGGCGCGTGGCCAGCCGCAATGGATGGACCGGCTGTGTAGTCCGGTGCGCACCTTCGGGGCGTTTCCGAGGGCGTAAGCAAGATAATTTGGTTGTCGGAAGAGTCTGGCATGTCTGGCATGTCAGACCGTTCGGACAAAAGTAAAAACAGAAACCTGTAATGAGGTAGGCTTCTAAGGGAGCCAGATAAGAAGGAGGTAGAGATGAAAATGAACGGGATGATAATGGCGGTCGTGCTGGCCGGACTGGCTGTTGTGGCTGGGGCGCAGGAAGCGGCCAGGGTGCAACTCAAGATCGAGCTACCAAAACCGCAGTTCACCGGGACGCCCAAGGACATAAGGTCGCCGAACCTTGAGCCGGCCCGCGGTGGCAAGCCGCGCCCGCCGGTTGATGTTCCGGCTGGAGCGGACAAGGTTCTTTCACGCGACTGCAAGGTCACGTCGAGCGACCCTGAGCCGATCATCGGAGAGTTGGAGTACATCACGGATGGCGACAAAGAGCATGACGCTGCCACGTATGTTGAACTCGGCCCCGGCACGCAGTGGGTGCAGGTGGACTTGGGCGCGGAGAAAGAGATTCACGCGGCGTGCGTGTGGCATTATCACGGCGAGGCGCGCGTGTACCGCGACGTGATCTGCCAGATCTCGAACGATCCGGACTTCATCGACGGGGTTGTGGCCGTGTTCAATAATGACCATGACAACTCATCCGAGCTGGGAGAGGGCAAGGAAAAGGAGTATGTCGAGGATCACTACGGTCGTCCGTTCGCGGTTAACGCCGTCAAGGGGCGCTATGTGCGTTTCTACAGCCGCGGCAACACCTCGAACGAGATGAACCACTACACGGAAGTGGAGATCTACGGGCGCTAGTAAGACTTTTTCTGATAAACCTAGCGAGAGGGCACGGCATCAGCCGCGCCCTCTTTTTTTGCACTTCACGTTGAATCGACCCGGCATCTTGCGGCTTTCCATTGCACCGCCGCTCGCGTATACTATCCCGCAATGGTTGATGCGTTCATAAAACGCTGGGAGGCTTCAGCCGCGTCGGAGCGCGCCAATTACCAGCTCTTCCTCA
>JAQVQN010000061.1 GCA_028701555.1 Kiritimatiellia bacterium
TCGTTGCGGCCGGCGGAGGCGAGATGCCAGCCGGGCAGGCCTTGCCCAAGAGCCAGCGTTTCGAAATCCTCGGCTAGCGGCAGTTCGGGCTCGGGCGGCGCCGGTTGGTAGGCTTCCGGAGGTCGTGGCAGCGCGGCGGTGCGTGCGGTTTGAGTGGTGCGGCCGGCGGCGGAGAGGTCGAGCGTCACGACGCCGATACTGTGCGCAGGGGAATTCGCGGTCAGCGTGAAATCGTGCCGGGACAGGTCCGCGAACAGCGGATCGGCGGCGATCGAGCCCTTTTCGCGCGCTAGTTGCTTACCGGTGGAGGTGTGCGGAGCCGACAGTTCTTCAACGCTGCTGCCGACGCGCCAGTACAGGTTGCTGTAGGCGGTCACGCTTTCCGGCGGCGCGTGTAGAAACAGGTCGCTTTCCTGCCACAGCACGATATTGCGCTCAAAGCGCAGCGGTTCGCCGTTGGGTGCGGTGTTAATAGTAAGTTGTGTCTTTTGCCCCAAGGCGAAGATATTGTTACGGACCAGATTGCTCTTAGAGTTGTTGCCGTGGATCAAGCCGCCGTCTTCGGTATCGTAGACGAGGTTGTTTTCGACGAGGATATGTGAACTCCCGGAGTCGAAATAAACGCCCCAGCCTCCGTAACGGGAGCGGCGGATCCCGTGCATCACGTTGAAACGCTCTACTGAGCCGGGCTGTTCGCCCAGCATGTAGATGCCGCCCAGGTCGGAGAGCACTCCCTGGCCGATACGGAAGATGCGGTTCCACTCGATAATGTTGGCGTGTGCAGGGTTGGGGCCGAAAGACCATTTCCAGCCTGCTGAGATGCCGCTGTAGTAAAGGTCATGGATTGTGTTGCGCTCGACACGGTTCGAGGCGGCGTGGCCGATCCAGACACCGACCCCGGCGGGGTGGATGCGTCCGCCATAGGCGATCAAGTTGTCGCGGACAATGCAGCCGTAGGCGTAATTGCGCGGGTCATGCTCGCCCTCCCAAGCGATGCCGACCTTGACGCCGCCCGCGCCCAGGTCGAAAAGCTCGCAGCTCTCGACCGTGCAATCGCGGCAGCCGTTGCCGAAGTCGATGCCATAGGTGCCGGTGTGGCGCACGATGCAACGTTCGACGCGGATGTGGCGTGCGTTGCGGGCGGTGAGGGCACCGGTGATCGGCGCTTCCGCCTGGGCGTAGGAATAACCGTTGGATGGCACGCTCCAGTTGTTGTGCGCCAGTGTCAGTCCGCGGAAGACCAGATGTTCTACGGTCGTGGCTGCGGACACGTCGCCCTTGAGCTCGATCACTGTGTCGTGAAGTGGCGCGATCACATTGGCTGTGGTGTGGTCCTCGCCGGGCAGCGGAATATAGCTGAGGATGCCGCTCTCGCGGTCGAGATACCATTGGCCTGGCTGGTCGAATGCTTCAAGCACGTTTTCGACGCGGTACCAGTTGCGCGGGGTGATGTCGTTTAGCGAGGCGTGCCAGGTGCGTCCGGCGAGGGTCACTGTGCGGGACGAGGGATCCACCGCCAGAATCGGGAAACGTGAAAGGTTCCAGTTGTGTATAACGCAGACCTCTTTTTCCGACAGGCGTTGCCATTCGGGCAGGATGTCGCCGGTGCGGTACACGAAGCGGTCGGGGCAGACATTCGGTTCGATCGGCGAAGCGGCAGCCACGAAGTTGTAGCCTTGGCGCGGCCAGGTTGGGCGGAAGCGTCTCTGTCCGTTCACGTACAACTGCGAAAAAATCCGGTTGCCGTGCGCGGCCTCGGGCAGGCGGGCCTGCCAGCGTCCCTGCTGTGTGAGAGTCCAGCCGGAGACCGGCGTTCCCGCGCTTAAGATAGGCTCCTCGTCTGTGGCGGCCTCGTAAACGACTGGTGCGGAGTGTGTGCCGGAGTCTTCAGGCGTGAAGGTTAGTGTACTTTCGAGATGGTAAATTCCGCCGCGCACGCGCACAACTATAGGCCGGTCTCGCCTAGGGTCGCGGAGGTGCAGGTCGCGCACGGCGATACGTGCGCGGTCGAGCGTCGCGAAAGGTGCGCCTGCCGTCCCGTCCGCTTTGTCGTCGCCGTCAGTGGAGACGGTGAAGTCTGCCGTCTGAGCCGTGATTTTAATGATTACGAGAAGGGCTAAAGTTACCGAACCCACCAGCATTTTTCGATTCATGTTTACAGGGTAATTCATTTGACAGTCGGTGTCCATAAGATCATAAACGCGGCAAAATGACGATGAACAGCAAATCGCGGGAAAAAATTAAAAAAAAGTTGTTTTTTTTAACAACGCTTTGATCTTTTACGATGTAAGATGCTTATTATCAATACATTATGCGGGCGATTCATTGCGCGATAAAAAAGGGCTTTGGGGTTGACTTTTGGTGGGGGAAGGTGTTGAATAATGTCACAAAAGGTCAAGATATGGCGTTTGATAACAAACAGGTTGTTGCGGCTGCTGCTGGACCGGGTTTACTGGTTGGGCGGTTTGACCACAATTTGGATTTGAAACGTCGTCTGATCGTGCCGGCGGGGTGGCGTGAGCTGATGGGGTCGCCGGATTACGTTTACGTATTTCCGGATCCTAACGAACGTTGTCTCAACATCATTCCGCCTGCGGAGATGGAAGGTCGCTTGGAAAAACTGCGGCAGAGGGCGCTTTTCGATAAGAAGGCCGGAGTGGCGCAGCGGATTATAGGCGAGAATGCGGAGCAGGCATTTTTGGATGTTCAGGGGCGCATACGCATACGCGACCGTTTGTTGGCTTTCGCGGGGTTGGAGAAGACGGTTGTGCTGATCGGAGCGATGAACCGCATTCAGCTTTGGTCGCCGGCATTGCAGCCTGAGCAGGAGACGGTTGATCAGGTGTCGTTGGCGACGGCTTGCGGCGACATAGAGTTTTAGTTAGTGACTGTGGCGGTGCTGGTCGGCCCAGCCGGTTTGGGAGAGGTTATGCACCTGTCGGTTTTACTGCAAGAAACCGTTGAAGCCTTGGCGGTGGTTCCGGGAGGGAGTTACATCGATGGCACTCTCGGCAACGGTGGGCACGCCTGCGAGATATTACGGCGGGCGGGTGCGGACGGAAGGCTGATGGGGATTGACCGTGATCGTGATGCCCTGGAGCGCGCGGCCGGGCGTTTGGCCGAGATTCCGGGGCACAAGGTTCTGGCGCACGGACGGCACGGCGCGATAGGTAGTTTGGCGAGAGCTAACGGGTTTGCGGAGGTTGACGGCATCGTGCTTGATCTTGGCGTGTCTTCGGAGCAATTGGACTCGCCGGGGCGCGGGTTCAGCTTTATGGCGGATGGGCCGCTGGACATGCGCATGGATCAGACGGCGGGCGAGTCGGCGGCAGAGCTGGTGGCCCGTTTGGACAAGGAGGAGTTGGCAGAGCTGTTTAAGCGTCTGGGCGAGGAGCCGCAGGCGCGGCGGATCGCGGCGGAGATCGTACGCGAGCGTGAGCGAGGGGCGATCATGACAACGGCGCAACTGGCGGAAACGGTCAGCCGGGGAATCGGCGGGCGCAAGGGGCCGCGGCATCCGGCCACGCGGGTTTTTCAGGCGCTGCGCATGGCGGTCAACCGTGAGATTGAAGAACTCGAACAGGCTTTGGAGGGCGGGTTGAAGCTATTGAGACCGGGCGGACGGATGGCGGTTATAACCTTCGAGAGTCTGAGCGACCGTTTGGTGAAACATTTTTTTGCCGCGCATGTTGGCCGATGGGTTTCGCAGGAGCAGGGTGGCGAGCGTTGGGAAGGTGAGTTGCCAGCGGCAGGAAAGGTCACGCGCAAAGCAGTGCGGGCTGGCGCGGAGGAGATCCGGATGAATCCGCGCGCGCGCTCGGCCAAGCTGCGGGCGGTGGAGAGCAGAGGAAGCTTGGAAGCGTAATTTGCGGTACTGAGGTTGCTGGCAGGGACGGTTCCCCGAACCGTCCGCGGCGGTTTCGGGGAAACCGCCCTACCGGGTGCAGGCCGGCTAAGTTTTGGGCAAGGTAATGAATTTGTTGTTAGGAGGGTATTGAAATGCGTAAAAACCGAAAGCGGCATGTGAATGCCAAAGTGCTCTCGCCTGCTGTGGTTGGCATGAGTGTGTTGATTGTGAGTCTGACATTGACTTACTGTTGCTTGGACTCGAAGTGCAACCAATTGGGCCAAGAGATTCGCAAGAATGAGCAGCGTTTTGAGTCGTTGGAAGATGAGCGGGTGCGTGAAGAGGCTCGCTGGAATGATAACCGGACACCGGAAAAGCTGAACCAGGCGATGTTGCGTCACGGTCTGCAGATGGACTATCCGGCTCCCGATCAGATGGTTCGCATAGGCGTTTCTGGCGAACCCCTGCCTGGGCAGATCGCGGTCGCAAAATACCGCAAGGAACGGCTTTCTGCCGAGCGTGTGGCTCACAAAGTTCAACAGTAACAGCCTAAAAGGAGATCAAGGGGTGTCATGCATGAGCGGGGAATACTCATACGCGCATGGCTCGTTTCGGCTTTGTTCTTGTTGTGTTTTGCCCGGTTAGGCTTCAAGTTGGCGTATTTGCAGCTTTCCAACCACTCCAAGGTTACGGGACGCGAATACAAGCGTACTCTATTGGGGTTGAGAGGAAGGATTTTCGACCGTAACGGCGAACAGCATCCGATGGCACTCAGCCTGCCTGCGCGGCAGTTCTTTCTCGACCCTAAGTCTGTAAAGAAAGAGCATGACTTCAAGGCCATCGCAAAAATTGTCGCGGACAGTCTCGGGCTGCCGGAAAACGAGGTGATTGAACAGTTCCGGCGCAAGGATTCACGCTACATTCCGATCGCGCGTTCCACAGATGATCGCGTTTTTGAAATGCTTTCGGACAAAAGCCGCATCAGCGGGATAGGCATGGAGAACATCACGATTCGTCGTTATCCGCAGGGGCGTCGCATGGCGCACGTTTTGGGATTCGTGAACAACATGGGCGTTGGCGGTGCCGGCATAGAGCAGCAGTTCAACCGTTATCTCACGGGTACGCAGGGCATGATCGAAGGAGAGAAAGACGCCTGGCGCAGTGAGATCTTCAGCCGTCGCAGCATCCATGTGCCAGCTATTGCAGGGGCGGATATCTATCTGACGATCGATCATAATATCCAATATGCGGTAGAGCAGGCATTGAAAGAGGTGGTGGAGCAGTTTGATGCCACCGGCGGGTGGGTGATAGTGCAGGACATAAAAAACGGTGCGATTCTGGCTATGGCTTCCAGTCCGGACTTTGAGCCGGAGAATTACACGGAGGAGAGTCTCGATGTGTGGCGCAACAACGCGCTGGCGATAGTTTACGAACCGGGGTCGATCATGAAGGCAGTGACGGTGGCGGCGGCGCTTAATGAACGGCTGGTGACACCAGAGACGCTCATGGACGCAGGCGAGGGCGTGTGGTTTTATGCTGGCAAGCCATTGCGGGATCATGTCACCGGGCGCATCACAATCAGCACCGCGCTAAAGAAGTCCAGTAACATCGTATGCGCTAAACTAGGGCTGATGCTGGGCAACAAGCGTCTGGAGGGTTATCTGCGGGCCTTTAATTTCGGGGCGAAGCTTGGCATAGAGCTGCCGGGCGAAGAGCGCGGTATCTTGGCGCACTCGAAGGACTGGGACAGGCTGAAGCCGACGCGCATACCGATCGGGCAGGGTGTGGCGGTGACTGGTCTGCAGATGATCAACGCCTACTCAACGCTGGCGAACGGCGGTGTCATGATGCAGCCATACGTGGTCGATAAGATCGTGTCTTCGAGCGGCGAGGTGGTTTTCAAGGCAGAGGCCAAAGTTTTGGGGCGTCCTGTGCGTGCGGAAGTGGCGGAAGCCGTGCGCGAAATGCTTATCGGGGTGACAGAAGGTGGCGGTACAGGCAGACGCGCGGCCGTGCCGGGCTATTCCATAGCAGGCAAAACCGGCACGGCGCAGAAAGCTGTTCCGGGCGGGTATTCCAGCACGGACTATTACGCCTCGTTCGTAGGTTTTGTGCCTGGCAGCAAACCGGTCTTCAGCGTGTTGGTTTCAGTTGAGCGCCCGCGCCCGCAGCACATGGGCGGTTATGTCGCGGCGCCGGTGTTCTCGAAGGTTGCCGCAGCCACGGCCCGTTATCTTGAGGTGCCGCCGGATCTGCTCAACGAGGATGATACCGACCTCGCGGGGCAATGAGCAGGGGTTAACGCGGCCGAGTGTTTCTTAAACAGTGGGTGTGCGGGCATTTGAGTGCGTGAGGTGCTTGGGTTGCTCTTCGTAAGTTTTGCGGCAGGAGTAAAAAATGAGGTTATCAGAGATAGCGGGAATTGGTGAATTGTTTGAAGGCAAGCCTCCAGGCATTGTGTTCAACGGTGTCCAGTGCGACTCGCGAAGGATCAGGCCGGGCGATATATTCGTGGCGATTAAGGGTGTCAAGGAAGACGGTGCAGGCTATGTCGAGGCAGCCCTGGCGAAGGGCGCGGCGGCGGTCGTCGCGGAGACGCCTCTGCGTGAAGGAGTCAAACCAGCTATTGTGGTTAAAGATGCGCGGCGTGCATTGGCTCTTCTGGCTGCGGCCGTCAACGGATGGCCTTCGCACCAGATGAAGGTCTACGGCATCACCGGAACTAATGGCAAAACCACAACGGCCTGGCTTTTGCGTGAGATGCTGCGGGCTGGCGGTGCCGCTACTGGTCTGCTGACAACGGTACAGGTGGAATATGCCGGCCGCGAGATACCGGCGACCCATACAACGCCGGATGCATGTGAACTGCAGAGCCTGTTAGCGCAGATGCTTGGCAGCGGCTGCGAGTCAGCCGTGATGGAGGTGTCGTCGCACGCTTTGGAGCAACAGCGGGTAGCGGCGGTAAGGTTTGCCGGAGCGGGGTTCACCAATCTTTCGCAAGACCATTTGGATTACCACGGCACGATGGAGGCGTATTTTCAGGCCAAAAGTCTGATGTTCACAAGACTGGCGCAGGATACTCCAGGGGTCTCGGCGGTCTGCTGCATTGAAGAAGGGCAAGGATATGGTCGGCGCATGGCCGAAATAGTTGCAGGGCTGCCTTTGAAGCTTACGACTTGTGGTTTGGCGGCAGACGCGCATATCCGGGCCGAGGAAATCGCGCTTACCACGGATGGCGGACGTTTCGTGATGGTGCTGCCAGGCGGGCAACGCCTGTCTCTGCATGTGCGCATGGCCGGGCGATACAATGTAGCCAACATGCTCTGCGCCGCTACCATGGCTTTGGAGGCAGGCGTTCCGCTGGAAGCGATCATAACGGTTCTGGAATCCGCCGAGCCGCGCTGGGGCCGTTTGGAAAGGGTGCCAGCGAAAACGCCAGCAACGGTTTTTGTGGACTATGCGCACACAGATGACGCCCTGACCAATGTGCTTGGAACACTGCGTGAAATGACATCCGGTCGGCTGATAGTGGTGTTCGGCTGCGGCGGCAACCGTGATCGCAGCAAAAGGCCCAAGATGGGTGCGGCCTGCGCAAGGCTGGCTGATCGTCTGATTGTCACTTCCGACAACCCGCGGCGCGAGGATCCGCTGGAGATAATCCGCGAGATCATGGCTGGTGTGCCCGAGGGCACTGACTGTGTGATAGAACCTGACCGCCGTGCGGCTATCAGGCGGGCTCTGATCAATGTTGCGGGCGGAGATGTGGTGTTGGTGGCGGGTAAGGGACACGAGCCTTTTCAGGAACTTGCTGATCGCACCGTGCCGTTTGATGATCGACGCGTGGTAATCGCGGAAGCGGAGGCTCTTAGGGACTGAAGTTTGGGGATTGGTGGTGGCAGATGGTGCGAGAGTTGCCAGTATTTGAGGCGGCAGAGTTTGCGTGTTGGGTTGGCGGGTCGACGCAAGCTCTGCCGCCGCATTTTCAGGGTGTCGTGCATGACTCGCGGCGGGTCAGTGCCGGTTGCCTTTATGTGGCGGTGCGGGGTGAGAGGTTTGACGGGCATGAGTTTGTGGGGCAGGCTTTAGTCAATGGCGCTGCTGCGGCAATGGTGGAGGAGCGTTGGCAATTGCCGTCCGAGGCCGCGCAATGGCCTTTAATCAGGGTCAAGGACACCCGTTTGGCTCTGATTGCAGCCGCCGCCGCCTGGCGACGTCGCTGCCGGGCCTTGATTGTGGGGATCACGGGCAGCAGCGGCAAAACGACCGTCAAAGAGATGACGGCAGCCATGTTGCGGGCAAGCGGGAGCGTCTGCGCCACACGCGGCAACCTGAACAACGATCTCGGTTTGCCTTTGAGCATTTTGTCGATGCGTGACGACGACGCTTTCGGGGTTTTTGAAGCGGGGACAAACCATCCAGGCGAGATTGCGGTGCTGGCTGCTACTATGCGTCCGTCTGCGGCGATTATCACTAACATCGGTTGCGCGCATATCGAGCACTTCGGTTCGGTTGAAGCCATCGCGCGCGAGAAAGGTGCTTTGCTCGGAGTTTTGCCGACTACAGGCTTTGCTGTTCTAAGCTTAGAGTGCGAGTGCTTTAAAACGGTTGCTAAGCTTAGTCCTGCTGGGTTGGTGACTGTTTCTCTATCGCGGCGGGATGCTGATTTTTATGGTGCCCTGACAGACCCTTTTGAGGGCGTGTTGAGCGTGGTTGAAAAGGGAACAGGCGAGAAGACGGTATTGCGCAGTGGTTTGCCGGGAGAGCACATTGCCGAGGATCTGCTGTTGGCCTTCGCGGCGGCTCGTAAATCCGGCATAGCAGCCGCTGCTGCCGGGCGGAAGCTGGAGGGACTGGTTTTGCCGGCGATGCGCTGGAGCGTATCCAGATACGACGGGGTAACGGTGGTAAATGACGCTTACAATGCTAATCCGCAAAGCATGAGGGCGGTCATAAGCACTTTTATGCGGCAGCCCGGCGAAGGGCGCAAGATTCTGGTTTTGGGTGATATGCTGGAACTTGGGGCGCAGACGGAAACGTTGCACCGGGAGATAGGGCGTTTCGCGGCGGGCTTGGCGCCGGATGTTTTGATTGCTGTGGGCCAGGCTGCCGGGCGGTATATTGCAGAGGAAGCGCTTAAGGCGGGAATGGACGGCTCAAAAGTTATTTGTTATCCGGATGCCGTAAAGGCTACAAGGGCACGGGGATGGTTCCGCCACGGCGACATGGTGTTGCTGAAGGCTTCGCGCGGAGTGGGATTGGAGAGGATGCTTGATGGATGGCAGGTATGACAGATGCACGGCGCTGGTGTTAGGCGCTGGAATCAGCGGAGAGGCTGCGTCCTTGCTGTTGCTGTCGCGCGGCTGCAGTGTACTGTTGCTGGACGAGCAAGAGTTGTCTGGTGAAGGCCTGTGCGCGGAGAATGTGCGGCAGGCTGGCGGGCGAGTGGTCTGCGGCAGTCGTGGGCTGCCGGAAGAGCACTTCGACATTTGCGTGGCTAGTCCGTCGTTCCCGTCGCGGCATCCATGGATCTGGACATGTCTGAAGCGCGGTGTGCCGGTTATTTCGGAGCTTGAATTGGGTGCTGCCTATTGGCACGGCAAGATATTGGCGGTAACCGGCAGCAAGGGTAAAAGCTCGTTGGTGAAACTGTGCGCGGATGTTTTGAACGGTGCGGGAATTAGCGCTTCTCCGGCGGGTAATTACGGGATTCCGCTCTGCCGTCTTGCGCTTGAGCAACCAGGATTGAAATGGGCGGTTGTTGAGGTCAGCTCCTTCCAGATGGAGCTGACGGGTGAGTTTCACCCTGATATAGCCGTGCTATTGAACATACAGCCTGATCATCTAGATCGCCATGCGGACATGGAAGAGTACCGTAATCTAAAGTTCAAGCTGTTCGCGGGGATGCGGTCGGGAGCACTGGCGTTGCTGCCTCAAGGAGTGGATTATGTCGAGGCGATGCCTGCCGGTGTGGAGGTGCGTCGGTTCGGTGACACCCCTTGCTGTGACTGGGCGTATGCTGAAAGCGCGGTTGAGGGGGGTGCAGTCGGCAGAGATCGGA
>JAQVQN010000062.1 GCA_028701555.1 Kiritimatiellia bacterium
CAGGCCCGGATCCCAGCGCGTCGTCAGCCGCGATGAAAAGCTTTCCTCGCTCGATCCGGTTGGTTCCCGTGTAACTGCTGTTCGCCAGCAGGTGCAGGTTTCCCGCCCCGATCTTGGTCAGGCCGCCGTCCGGCGTCGCGCCCAGCGCGGGGTCATGCGAGATGGACTGCGGCGTCTTGTAGTACCAGCCCGTCCCCGGCACGTTGACCTTCAGTCCGCCTGCCTGCATCAGGGCCTCGGTCATGTCTGCCAAGAATGCCCCGTTGTTGCCGGCCGCGCATATTTCTCCGCCGTTGAGCAGGACACGCGAGGCGGTGTTGTTGGCACCGCCCGAGCCGGTGGCCCTGAATACAGTCAGCCTGCCGCCATCGAGCTGCAAGGTGGAGCTACGGCCCTCAGCAAGCTCGGTCATCTCGAAAATCACGGCCAGCACCGAGCCATCGCCCGCGATACGGAACCAGGCATCCTGACCCCGGCCCGCGACGATTCTTGAATGCCCCCAATATGGCGCATAGTATGCCGAAGAAGGCGCATGGCAGACGCCGCCGGTGACCTCGAAATACGCAGGCTGCGTCTCGGCCCCGTCTCCCAGCACCAGTATGTCGCCGCCGTTGAGCAGCAGGTTGGTGCCGCCGGACTGCAGGTAGGCGGCGCCTGCCGCCACGCTCAACACGCCGGTCGAGCACAGGGTGCGGCCGTCCTCGACCAGCAGCGCGCCTTCCGCGACGGAAACGTTCAGCACGTTGGTCTCGCCGTTGTAGTCCGCCGCGCCCAGGCGCAGCGTACCCGGCCCGGTCTTGGAGAGGGTGCTGTCGTTAAAGATTGCAGTCTCCAGCAGCGAGGTTACGGCCGCCGACTCCACCGCGATGTAAGGTGTCGCGCCGGTGAAGGTCAGGGCCGCGCCGGAGACGCGGTAGCCGTCGGCCTGGAAGCGGATCGCTCGCACGCTGAGAGCCTCGCCCACGCTGATATCCTGTGTGACCGAGGCGCCGAAGATCGCGGTGTGCCCGTCCGTAACAGGCCAGGCTTCATCCGTGTTCCAGTTCTGGTCGGTCGTGGACCAGACGTTGTTCAGCGGCGCGGCCTGCCAGGTGAAATCATCGGCGCGCGCAGCGCAGCCTATAATCATCACAGACAAAGAAAGCTTCAGCACGTTGCTCATATTCATACGTTAACCCCTCCTCTTTCGCGGTTGTGTATATAAGTTACCACAACCTGTCGGGGCAAACGTTCGCGATATTACATTTGTAATATCTCAAACAACGCGCGCTTACGGCAAAATTTCGCGGAACTGCGCAGCCGGTGCGTTATTGCGGCCGGTCACGCGCTTCAGCTTGCCGAAGACCATGCCAGTCGGCGGCACACGCAGAGTGCGCCCAGACTTGTTTTCCTCGATCTGGCTGATGTTCCCGGTTTTCATTTTCAGAATATCCGCTCCGTTAAAGAACAAAAGCGTGGCATCATCTTTTGCCAGCCCGGCTTTTTCAGACGCCGCGATCTCCTCGGCCGTGCGCACGCGACTGGAGATGCGTACGCTTTGCAGGCTGCCGTACATCTGTCCGGGATAACCGAACGCCAGCAGGTCGCCGTCCGCCATCCGCAAGGTGCTGTAGCCGGTGCGGTGCGGGGTGTTGCTTCTGCTGACACGCTTACCGTCGACATAGAACTCGACCGTATGCGTCTCGTTGGTCAGCCGCCATGTCACCGCCAGCGAATGCCACGCGCCCGCTTTAATATACGGCCCTTCCTTGCTTTTTGGGAACCCCGAGGTCACATAACGAGCCGGATCGCGATTCTTTTGCGGCCGTTCGAACAGCGAACTGGTAATGGAAATATGGTCTCGTGACTGGTACTGCCCCAGATAGACATTGAAATGCAGACCAGGCCCCGCCTCACTGGGCTTAGCCGCGTCATAGCGCTCGCCTGCTTCGTTGTGAGTAGAAAGCAAAGCGAAGAGCCTGCGGCCGGAACCGGCCGCGCTGAACTGGTCGCCCAGGGAATAGGCCAGGCAGAAGACCGCCTCGATCGTTCCGTTGGTGACATCGAGGTTGCCCTTGGCCGGAAACATGATCACTGCTTTGTTTTCATTAGGATCCACCTTCCTAGTGTTCCGCGCCTGCGCATGCGCCGGATTAACCGTGGCCGCCGATGCCGCCAAGAACATCAAACCGCAAATCCATCCCTTCCGCAACATAATGCCTCCTTTGCCTTAACTTCCCTAACTGTAACAAATCAGTATCTCAACCACAACCGCCTTGATCGCAAGGGTGCGATTCAATGAAATGAAATCGCACCCGGACGCTTAGGTGTATCATTTCTCTTCTTCCCTCGATGGATTAAATCGGGTACTCTATATGCATTAAGTGATTCCTTTGGAGTGCTGCATATGTCTGTACATCCGACAAAAAAAATGTATTGTCCGTGGTTGGCCTTCACAGCGGTTGTCGTATTCGCCCTGTTATTGCTGGGCGTGGGCTGCCAAACACTGCAAATAATGCAGATAGACGAGAATCTTCCCGCAGTGTCCTACGGCACGCCGCAGGGCGTGAATGTCACCGCGCACGGTCCGCGTGCAGCGCAGATAAGCTGGGCGCCGCCTCCGGCTGAAGAAAAAGTTTACAGATACCGTGTCGAGCGCGCCCTTTCGGCGGACGGCCCTTTTGAGACCATCGCGGACATCGTGCCGGACAAGACGCCCTACATTGACGGAACGAGCGCGGAAAAGCGTCTGGAGGACAGCACGACATATCATTACCGTGTGGCCGCCATCATGAGCCGCAAAGGCCCGATTAGCCCGTTTTCGCAGAGTGTCAGCGTTATGACCCTGCCGCCGCCAGAACCTCCGGCGGGAGTCACCGCCACTGCCACCGGCTCGCGGGCGGTAACGCTCAAGTGGGAACGCTCTCCGTCCGAAGAGATTGTGGCCTACCGAGTTGATCGCACACCCGCCGGTGAAGACAATTATCTTACGGTCTCGACTGTCAGCGGCACCACCTGTGTGGACGGCGGCACGCCCGCCTCGACGCTAAAAGACAGCACGAGCTATCTATACCGTGTCATCGCCATCAACAGCGTGGATTCGCAAAGCCAGCCTTCAATTGCGATCGAGGTCACGACCCTGCCGCCGCCTGAACCGGTCAAGGGGCTGACCGCCACCTCGCACGAAGTGCGCTGCGTACCTCTAAAATGGGAGGCGAGCCCCGAGTCGGATGTCGTGCGTTATGACATCTACCAAGCGCGTGATCCCGGTGGTCCTTTTAGTTTAATTGGCTCTACCCAAGGCCTCAAGGCCACTTCGTTCATTGCCGGCAACAACAACCCCGGCAACCTCGAAGACGAAGGCAAATACTATTATACTGTCCGCGCCGTAAACGCCGTCACCGCCGAAAGTGCCGATTCCGAGATCATTCAGGCTGTCACGCGCGACATCCCGCCCGAAGTCAGCCAGATAACTGTTGTATCGGCCCGTCCGCGCGAGGTGCCTGTGTCTTGGCAGCCCAGCGCCGACACCACGGTGACCGGCTATGAACTCTGGCGCGCTGCTGCGGGCTCTGATGACTGGGTACAGGTGGCGCGGATCAACGGGCGCGAGTCGGTAAACTACCTTGACCGCGGCGGCGAGAAGGACCCCTCCAAGCTGGGGCAGCTCAAAGACGGCACCGAGTACCTTTACAGGATCATAGCTTTCAACACTGCCAACGTGCGTTCTACCGCCTCCGACCCGGTTTCCGCCACAACCAAGGTCATCCCGGCCACGCCGGTCGGCCTGGCCGCTACCCGCAACACGGCTGGGCTGGTCACCCTGACATGGCAGCCCAATCCGGAACCGGACATCAAAGGCTACCAGGTGGAGTCCTCCAAACGCGCCGATGACGGTTTTCGTGAAATCATGTTTGCGCCCGTGTCCGGGGCTGAGACCATGACCGCCACCGAGGCGGGCTTGGAACCGGGTGCCGTGCGTTATTATCGCGTCAGGGCACGCGACAACGAACGCCTCGAAAGCGAATGGTGCGAAACTGTGGAAGGCATGGCTAAACCGCTGCCCGACGCCCCGACCTCGCTTCAGGCTGCGGCGGCCGGTCCGGCCTTCATGCTCACGTGGCAGCCGCCGCCACAGGGAGATATCACCGGATACCGTGTTTGGGCACAGAAGCGCCTGTTCGGCTGGACTCTTGTAGGGTCTGCCGATCAGAACCATTACCGGCTCGAGCTCGGCGTCGACGACCGCCTGCCTGTGATAGCCGTGACCGCGATTGACCAAGACAAACTAGAGAGCGAAAAAAGCGAGCCTTTGAAACTGAACCCGTAAAACTGGGGCGGACTTTTACCGCAGGACAATTACGAACCCGCAAATGAACACGGATGAGCACGAATTAATAAGGAGATAAACCCCGTGGACAATCCATTCACATATCTGAACTGCGCCGAACTGACCAATGTCGGCAAAAAGCGTAAAAACAACGAGGACTCGATGGTGAGTCTGCTTGAGCGCGGTTTATTCTGCGTGGCCGACGGTATGGGCGGCGTACAAGGCGGAGCGGTTGCCAGCCAAGCCGTGGCCGATGCCCTGCGCGAAGCCTTCACAGATTCACCTGACGCGCCTTTTGCCGTGACCGCCAAAGCCTCCGCGCGCATGGTGGCGCGTGCGTTGAACAGCGCCAGTCAATGGATCAAAGAGCGAGCCGACGAACGCGGTTTGGCCGGTTCCGGGTCTACTGCCGTGGTGCTGGCCTTCGACTGCGTCACGCCTTCCCGCGCGCTGATTCTGCACGCGGGCGACAGCCGGGCTTACCGCTTGCGCTCTGACAAACTGACACAGCTCAGCGCCGACCACTCGGTCGCCGCTGCCGCCGGGCTCACCAACGAACGTGACCTGCCCGCCATGTTCCGCGGCGTGATCACGCGCGCGGTTGGCCTGGACCCTACCGTCGAGCTGGAGGAAACCGAAGCGGATGTCGCGACCGGCGACCTTTTCCTGCTCTGCTCTGACGGCCTCACCAAGATGGTGCCCGACAAACTGATCCACAAGATTCTGCGCAAGCATGCCTCGGCAAGCCTCGACGAACAAGCCCAGCTCTTGATTGATGCGGCACTCGACGCTGGCGGAGAAGACAACGTCACGGTCGTCCTGGTGCGCGTTGACTCCGACCTGCCGCAGGCACCGACGATGGAGATCCCTCCCGAGACTTTGATATTGGAAGCTTTGCCTGTGGCGCCGCCGCCTGCCGCCCGCCTGCCCGCTAACCCTATGGCAGATACAGATGAACGCGGTTTCGACGCGCCGACCGCCGAGACCGGCCAAACCCCACCCACGCCTTGTTCAGAGAGCGGGCACACGCCCATGCCAATTACAGTTACAGCCAAAACCGGGTTCCCGCAACCGCATCCAGCAAACTCAACGCGCAACATTGTCGTAATGTTAGCTCTGGTCGTCATGCTCTTCGCCGCGGCTGTCGCGGGTTTGAGGGTGATCTACCGCCGCGCTCAGGGACAGCACCTGCCGCTACGCCCCGACACGGCAGAAAGCTCCGCGCCTTCGGCAACAGAAGAGAGCCGCGCACCGCAACCGGACCATTAGACCCCAACCACTGAAACCTGAACTTTTTACTCCTTCTAACCTCTTAATTGCGGCCTCTGCGCGGCCGAACACAATAACTTCTGACTATGGATGAACAGCAGAAAGACCGCATCGGCGATTATGAGCTGCACGGCCTGATTGGCGACGGCGCCCAGGGACGTGTCTATAAGGCGCGACGCCTGCCGGCTGTCGGCCAGGAGGGCGCGGCAGACGCATCCGAAGAGTTTGTGGCCCTTAAAGTCGTGCGCATCACCGGCGAAGACGAGAAGGTGCGGCTTAAATTCCAGGAGCAGGCCGACATCCTGCGCCGTTTATCGCACCCCAGTATCGTAGCCTACCGCGACTGCTTCGCTTGGCATGCCGGAGAGTGGGACGAGTCCCAGTGCCTGGCCATGGAACTGCTGGAGGGCGAGTCCCTGCATGATCGTCTGATAAAATCCTCGTCCGGTATGCCCTGGCCGCAAGTCGAGGAGATTTTCGAACAGTGTCTGGCAGGGCTGATCCACGCCCGCGAACGCGGCATAACACATCGCGACATCAAACCATCCAACATCTTCCTGACCAATGACGGACGCGCCAAACTGATCGACTTCGACATCGCGCGCCGCGACGATTCCGGGCAGATGTCCACGGCCGGGTTTAAAGGCACGTTTGATTACATGGCGCCGGACTTCATCACGATCGAGGGCTTCCGCGGCGATGAGGTCTCAGATGTCTTTTCGATCGGAGTGTGCTTCTATCAGGCCTTGACCGGTTCACTGCCTTTCGAGCGCCTCGGAGAGAATGCCCACATCGGCTACCTCAACCGCTGGCGCGACAACGCCAACCCGACACCCTCCTTCCGCCCCGGCGTGTTCCGTGTTCTGGCCAACGCCAAAGCTGTAGTCTCGCGCTGCCTGACCTCCCGCCGCGAGCAGCGTTACCAGACCTTCGCGGCCATGCTCGAAGATTTCCGCAAGATCCGCTACCGCCGTGTGCGCCATAAGAACAAAGACGAGTATGAGCTGCTGGCCGTTTTGGGACGCGGCGGCTTCGGCGAAGTCTTCAAAGCGCGGCGTGTCTCTGACGGCATGTTGGTTGCAGTAAAATACCTCTTCTCCGAGAAGCAGTCCGACCGCTTCATCAAAGAAGCCAAAATCCTGCAGCAATACTCGCATCCGAACCTGGTGAAATATGTCGACTTCATGGTGCTGGACGGCGCTGCGGGCGAGAAGCAATTCTTTCTGGTCATGGAGTTTCTCGAGGGTATGCCGGGCTGGACTCTGCGCCCACGTCTCAAAAACGAGGGCAAGCTGGAGGTTGACGAGGCCGTCAAACTTTTCTCCGCCTATCTTTCCGCACTGCAGTTTCTGCACGAAAACCCCAAGCCGATCATCCACCGCGACATCAAGCCGGGAAACCTTTATGCCCCGGTCGGACAGCCCGACAAAGCCAAGATCTTCGATCTGGGCGTGGCGCGCGATGTCACCGGCACCGTGACCGTAGGCGGTGTGCCCGGAACGCTGGATTACATGGCGCCGGAGTTCGCTGAAGCCGGCGGCGACCGCGGTTCGCCACAGTCCGACCTCTACGCGCTAGGCCTCTGCCTGTACGAGGCTTTGGCCGGTAAACCCGCCTACGATCGTCTGCCGACAGATCTTAATTCGGCTTGGATCACCTTCCAGAACCGCATCCGCAACCCTCCGCCGGTCGACTTCGATGCCGCAGCCTTCACTCAATACCCGCGTCTCAAGCAGGTTGTGTCAACCACGCTCGCCTTGCGCGCGTGCGACCGCTACCGTTCCGCCGCCGACATGCGCACGGCCCTGCAGGCGGCCTTGAATCCTGAGGCTATGGACCAAGACGGCCTCGACGGTCTCGATGACAACGTCGAGGTCACAATGGCCACTTTCTCTCCGCCCTGCGGGCCGCAGGCCGGTCCACTGCCCGCAACCGCCGCCGACCCGCACCTGTCGGCCTTCCAGGACGAGCTGGGCGCAGCCGGCGAACCGATCACCAGCGGCACCCGCGCCGTGGCCGCTTCCGATGCCTCAGCGGCCGTGGCGGCTGCCCGCGATGGCGCTCGGCTGTCATTTCAGGTGCTCGCGGCCGAGCTTCCTCGTCTTTTTAACTTGCACCGCAAGCGTTTCATCATCGGCGGCATCGCCGCGCTGCTGCTGGTGACGCTGATCATCGGTATACGCGCGCTGGTATCAGGAAGCGAGAACCGCGCAGGTGAGACAGTCTCGCTCAAACTGCCTTCAACAGCTAAACCCGTCCCCGCTTCGCAGGCTGCGCCAGTCGCGGCCGCGCAGGTTGCGCAGACGGCAACTCCCGCCGCGCAGACCGCGGCGCCGATTCCCTCAATGGACACCACCGCGGCGCTCACAGAAACGTCGGACCCGCTTTTTGCCGCCTTGCGCGATTCGCTGCCAGCCAAGATCACCTCGCCAGCCGAATGGAGCGCTGGCGAACTGGCGCTCGCCCGTCTGGAAGCGCAGCAGAGTCAGCCGTGGCCCGGACTGGACGATACCGGAAAACAGCGGCGGCTGGACACCCTGCGCGAGCTACTGGCCGAGCGTGCCGCAGCCTACCTTGAACAGCGGCGCGACGCCGTCGCCGCGCTCTACGACTCCGGCAAGGATGGCGACAGCGAGCGTGACCGCTTGGCAGCCATCACGGAAAAGACGCCTTTGCTAAAACGCCTGGTCGCCCTGCAGCACACCGAGGCACTCGCCAAGGCCGACGCCGCGCGCGCTGCCTACTCAGTGCGCGCCACCCTGGCTGAATTGCCGGAGAGAATTAAAAAGGCCGACTCGGTCGGAGCATTGCAAACGCTTTTGGTCGCCTTCACCAAACTGGAGCAGACGCCCGGCATCAACCTGACAGCCGAAACAGTCAAGCCGGTAGAGGGCGCTTTCGCCGCCAAGGCCATTGACTTTGCCCAGGAATACGCTAAAAAAGCCGAGACAGCTTATGCAGCTAACCAGCTTAAAGAAGGCGACGCCATACAGAATCAACTTAAGGCTTTGTCTGCCGCGCTGCCACCGCGCTTCGGTCAGGCCGCGTTGATATCTTTGGAGCAGTCCGCGGAAGCCGCCCGGGAGAATGCCGAGAATCGCGCCAAACAAGCCGCAGATCTGGCCAAGGCCCAGCAGGAGCTGGCAGGACACCTGGATGCCTTGGCCGCCACGTTGCCTGCCGAGGGCTCGGCTGACGCGCAGACGATCCTGAACCTCTTCAATGCCCTGGCGAAACACAACCCGGCCAACATCAAAGAGCAGTCTGCTAAAGACAAGCTGGACAAGCTGCTCAAGCGCAGCGCCGACAGCCTGTCCGCACTCATAGCCCAGAACGAGCCGGTCGAGACCCGCGCTGAAAGACTGTCTGCCGCCGCCGGATGTCTGGATGTCCCCGCGGCCGCTACGCTTTTGGGACGCCAAGCAGAAACCTTGCGCGCACAATTGAAAAAGCAGCAGGGAGTTTCTGTTTTGCGCCTTACCAACAAGTTCGCCTCGCCGGTCACAGTCTCATCGGTCAACTCCGCATTCCGCCAGACACGTCTCGCACCGGAAGAGTCTAAACTCTGGACCATCCCAGTGCCGGGCGAAACGCTCTCCCTCTCTGTTTCGATTGACCTTGGCGACCGCAACCGGTCACGTTTCGCCACCTTGAAGCTGCCACACGGCGGCGGCCTTATCCATGCCTTGGGGGATGCCGCTGAAGCGGCTGTTACGGCAACCGCACCGCCAGCTCCCGCCGAGCCGGCCCCAGCCGTGCCTGCGCCGCCAGCAGGCGGCGAGGCTGCCAGTGCCGCGCCCTCGGCCAAAGCCCACTTTGAAATCTCTGTTATACCGCGTGAGGCAACCGTTTTGGTTGACGGACAGCCTGCTTCAGGACTCGTCGAGGTGAGCGCGGGCGATAACCATCAGGTGAGTGCCTCTCTCAAAGGGTACAAGACCGTCGAGCAGTATTACCGGGTCAAGCCGGGCGAGACGCGCAAGATCGACCTGCTGCTCGAAAAAGAAGAACGGCGCTCGCTCTTCGGTTTTTAGCTGCTGCATCATGTACGCTTGATTCGAGCCAGGATTTCCGACAGCTTCGCTTCAGCAAGGAGAAATTCAGGATTAACATGATTGGAATAAAGCAGAGCCGTCCGCTGGGGGGCGAGCGTCCCCGCGAGCCGGTGAAACGCCATGTGCGCGTAGCGATGCGTGTATTGGCGCTAATCGCTGCAAGCGTTGTCGCAAACGGTGCCGTTCCGGCTTGGCGCACAGGACTGCTGCCTTCCCTCAGCCCTTTTAACGCGCTGCTGGCA
>JAQVQN010000063.1 GCA_028701555.1 Kiritimatiellia bacterium
ACCCTTGATATGGCTTTGTTGCATGAGCAAGCCTTGCTTAGGCAGATTGCGCCGGAAGAATCCTCGCCTTCCGCTCGCCTTCAAATGCTTAAGATGGCTGGAAGCTTTTTCGCCGAAGCGATCACGCCACTGGAGGAAGGTCACCGCGTAGCGCTTGAATCCAACGGGCAGTTGAGCCGTATGAACAAAGCTTTAAAACAGCGCACTTTAGCGCTGGCCGTATCCAATCGGCAACTAAAAAGGGAAGTAGCCCGCCGCAAGGTTGTGGAAAAGCATCTTCGGGAAAGCGAGCAACAGTCACTTGTCCTTTTGACGCAGTCGCAGCTTCTGCAGGAGCAATTGCGCGGACTTTCACGTCGCATACTGCTGGTACAGGAAGATGAGCGCAAGCGCATCAGCCGCGAATTGCACGATGTCGTGGCCCAATTGCTGACGGGCATCAATATGCGGTTGGCGAATCTGAAAACAGAGGCGCAGGCCAACACCAAAGGGATTGACCGTAAAATTTCAAATACGCAGCGGCTGGTCGAGAAATCGGTGAATGTCGTGCACAAATTCGCGCTTGAGCTGCGTCCCGCTATCTTGGACGACCTAGGACTGGCACCAGCCCTGCACTCGTTATTGAAAAAGTTCACGAAAGAGACGGGCGTCTGGTCAAGCCTCGCGGTTTCTAAAGGAATCGATAAATTAGGTAATGCCGAATGTACTGTGTTTTACCGGGTTGCCCAGGAAGCCTTGTCTAATGTCTCTCAGCACGCGCAGGCCAACCGGGTTGAAGTGGTTGTTGAAAGACATCAAACGTTTGTACGTATGCGGATACATGATGACGGCAAAGCATTTGATGTGGAGCACGCTAGACTTTCAAGAAAAAGGCAACGCTTGGGGCTGATCGGTATGCGGGAGCGCATGGAAATGGTCGGAGGCACTTTTATAATCGAGTCGAAGTCGGGGCAAGGAACGGCTATAATTGCGCAGGTGCCTTTGGCCTGCCGCAAAAAGGAGCATGAATGTAAATGAACACTG
The DNA here is from genome assembly GCA_028701555.1 of Kiritimatiellia bacterium. Lineage (GTDB taxonomy): Bacteria > Verrucomicrobiota > Kiritimatiellia > RFP12 > UBA1067 > JAQVQN01. The sequence goes on from JAQVQN010000063.1 coordinate 1,024, forward strand.
CAAAGCATATTACAGTTCTGCTTGCGGATGACCACATGGTGGTAAGGGAGGGATTGCGTAAACTGCTGGAAGCTGAACACGACATTGAGGTGATCGGGGAGGCGGCCACGGGGCGTAAAGCGGTGGAGCTGACCGAAAAACTGCAGCCTGATGTTGTTGTCATGGATATAGCCATGCCGCAGATGAACGGGCTGGAAGCAACCCGGCAGATTCGCAAGATCAACGCGTCGATCAAGATTCTGATTCTTTCCGCGCATAGTGATGATGCCTACGTAACGAATGTGGCTGAGTTGGGGGCGTCGGGATATTTGATCAAGCAGACATCTGCCAGTTTGTTAGCCGCAGCGATCCGCGCGGTAAAAAACGGAAATGATTTTTATAGTCCTCTCATTGCTAAACGCATACAAAAACGTCGGCAAAACTCGCTTGGCCGAAAAGGCTTGAACAAGCCCAATGCCAGCAGCCTTAGCTCGCGCGAAGAAGAGGTGCTTCAATTGATTGCCGAGGGTTCAGCCAACAAGCAAATCGCAGATAGCCTGAGCATCAGCATTAAAACTGTTGAAAAGCATCGCGAGCATCTGATGCACAAGCTTGACATACACGACACTGCCGGGCTTACACGTTACGCGATAGCGACCGGTATCATCGAGAACAGCGTGCAGTTGACCATAGTCTAGCGCGGGGGTGCAATTTCACATCTTTAGGGCGCACTGAGGGTTCTGGGGCTAGGGTTCAGTGTTGTACCGCTGTCATTGCAAAGTTGAAACTTGCAACTTTTGATACGGTATGGTTTTCTCTTATACGTGTTGCAGATATGGAATGTTTGGATGACGGGGTTGTGGAGGCGGGTTTCGAATAAATAATGAGAAAACTGGATTTGTCGGGTGATTGGAGTGTTCGCAAGCAGGGATCTAAAAAAGTTTGCATGGCTCAGGTGCCGGGCTGTGTTTATACGGATCTTCTGGCTGCGCGAGAATTGGAAGACCCTGCCGTGGGCAGCAACATAGCTAAAATGTCCTGGGTGGCGGAACACGTTTGGCTTTATGAAAAATTTTTTATTGCCGAGGAGTTTGTTGATTCCGATGTGATCCTGTTGCGTTTCGAAGGCTTGGCGTCCGGTGCGGAGGTTTTGCTGAACGGCAGCGTTTTGGGCGGGAGCCGCAGCTTCCATGTGCCGATTGAGTTTGATGTCCGAGAGCACATGCGCAAAGGCAAGAACCACCTAGAGGTAAAAATCCCGGCGTGCGCTACTATCGTTGACGGCAAGTCGTCTGGAGGCTGTGAAATCGTGCCTGGCTTTTCGGTTACGGACTTGACTCGCGGCATCTGGCGCGATGTGGCGTTGCGGGCCTTCAAGAGCGTGCGGGTTCAGGATATTTTGATAAAGCAGGATCATGCTGCCGGTGGAGGTGTGGGTTTGACGGTCACGGTGCTCAGCGAAAGGTTTGACCCTGACCTGCATTTGGAAATATTGGCGCGGGTGTGCTATAAAGGCAGCATCATGCATGAGGTGCGCGCGATCTTAGACAGCGAGCGCAAGGATCTTGAGGTCACGGTCAAGAATCCGCAGTTATGGTGGCCGAGCGGACTGGGAGAGCAGCCGCTGTACGAAGTCACGGTGGATGTCCTGGCTGGCCGTACCTGTCTGGAACATGTTTCGCGCAGGATAGGACTGCGCGATTTTAGGATTGAACAGGCCAAGTCCGCAAAAGACCGAAAGCTGCGCTTCCTGATAAATGGCCAGAATTTATTTTTGAAAGGTGCAAGCTGGTATCCGGCTGACATTTTTTTATCCCGTTTGACCCGGGTGGAATACGCCGGGCTGATCAAGGCTGCTGCGGTCGCGAACATCAACTGTCTGAGGGTATGGGGTGGCGGCATTTATGAAAGTGACGCATTCTACAATCTGTGCGACGAATATGGTGTCTGTGTGTGGCAGGATGTAATGCTCCCCGCTAATGATTCCGGCAAGCTTGGCAAAATGGCTATGTCGGCGTTTGAGAAAGAGTTGCAGGAGGTGATGTGCCGTGTGCGGCACCATCCTTCGCTGGTGATTTGGGGCGGTTCAGCCAGTGCCGGGTGCGACAGTGCTGCATATGAAAAGGCGCTGTCTTGCGCGGCAGCGGAGTGTACGCCGGGTTCCGCTTGTATGCCTTTTTCAGCGCACATGCCGTTTTCTTTGGGATGCGAGGTGCGGGATGACAATCTGCCTGCCTATCCCGAGCCACGTGTTGTGTCCGAGTATCTGACTGCAGACGCGCGCAATGTCTCGCACCCGGAGTGTGTTCTGCATATGGATCCTGCAGGCGGGGCGGAATTGTTGTACCGGGGATTTGTACGCGAATTCCTGATGCCGTCGGGCTTTGACAATGTTTTGTGGTTAAGCCAGATACAGCAGGCGCTGGCGGTCAAGCGGCAGATGCAACACGCGCGATGCGGGAGTTTGCATTCTCCCGGATTTATCTTCTGGCGTTTAAATGAGTGCTGGTGCGGCGGCAGTCCTGCATCGCTTGATTACCGCGGCAACTGGAAGGCGCTGCACTACTTCACAAGGCGCTTTTTTGCCACCCCGGCGGTGTGCGGTGTCTATGATGCCAAACTGGGATCTGTTGACATCCATGTTTTTAACGACGGGCTAAAAGCGTTTAGGGGAGAGGTGCAGTGGCGTACGACCGACATGGAGGGGCAGGCGGTGCTCGAAGGAACCAGGAAGGTGACGGTGTCGGCGACCGCCCAAGAAATCGCGTGCGCGGTGAAAGTCGGCGAGGTGTTGCGCAAAAAAGGACAACAGAATCTGCTGTTATGGGTCTATCTGCTTGACGAGCAGGGCAACCAGTTGTCGTGGGACATCGTTAATTTCTGCGTTTGGCGCGAGATGTCGCCGTTGCCGCCCCGCATCAGGGCAGAGATCCGCACTTGGGACGACAACAGCTTTGCTGTGACACTGACCAGTCACCATCCGGCGCTGTGGGTATGGATCTCGCTTGACGGCATGGGTGCGAGGTGTGACGATAATTTCGTGTGCCTAGAACCGGATAAACCTTTGCGCATACGCGTGACGCCAGCCGTGCGCTTGAAGCTAGATCAGTTCCGCAGTCTGATACGCATAAAGACTCTGCGCGACACGTGGCAGGAGAAACAAGCGACGGGGCATATAATGCCGGCAGCGGCGCGCAGGGGTCATATTGTTTGAGTGCGTACGCGACTACCAGTGCATGCGCATAGGGATGCCATAACAGTTCAGCGCGTCTTTAAGCTGCCTGATGCTGTATTCGCCTGTGTGCAGCATGCCTGCGACTATGGCTGCATCAGCATGCGCTACATTAAACGCTTCGCGCAGATGTTCTGGGCAGCCGGCGCCGCCGGAGGCGACCACCGGTACGCGGACAGCCTCTGCGATAAGGCGCGTCACCTTCAATTCGAAACCCGTGCGGGTGCCGTCCGCGTCGACAGAATTGACCACGATCTCGCCGATTCCCAATTGCTCCGCCTGTTTGGCCCACTCGACAGCATCCATGCCGGTATGCTCGCGGAAACCGCGCGTGGTAACCTCGTACCCGCTGGGGCATGTCCGCCTGTTTTCAGTAGAGACCGGATCCATACCCAAGACGATGCATTGCGCTCCGAAAGCGCGCGAACCTTGCGCGATAATATCAGGATTATGGACTGCCAGTGAGTTGACCGATATCTTCTCCGCGCCAGCCAACAGCACGCGCGACATGTCCTCCAGCGTCGCAATGCCGCCGCCGACCGCGAAAGGGATACGGATGGATTTGGCGATATCCTGGACCATGCCGATGTCAATCGGACGACCTTCCGCTGAAGCTGTAATATCGTACATCACCAGCTCGTCGCAGCCGCCTTCGGAGTATCCTACGGCCATCTGCACCGGGTCTCCCAGATCGACATTGTTTTTAAATTTGACACCTTTAGTGACGCGTCGCTTGATGATGTCAAGGCAGGGTATGATGCGTTTGGTCAGCATAAAAAGTGCAGGCTCTCGGGTTATGGTTTAATTAAGGTCTGTTTTTGGATTCCAGCGGGTAAAGTTTTCCAGCAGCCGCAGTCCGATACGTCCTGATTTTTCAGGATGGAACTGGGTCGCGGCTACATTGCCGCGCCCCAGCATTGAGGCGAACGAGATGTCCGCGTAGTCGGTGGTGCAAAGAACATCTTCGAAGGCAGCAGGTGCTGGATAATAACTATGCACGAAATAAAACTCGCTGCCGTCTTCGATGTTCTCCAGCAGCGGGTGCTTTTTTTCAATTCTGATCCGGTTCCAGCCGATCTGCGGCACCTTCTGCCAAGGATCCGAGGGCGTGAACTTTTGTGTGCGTCCGCAAATTATGCCTAAAGTCTCGACACCGTTGTCCTCTTCCGAATGGTCCAGAAGGATCTGGGTGCCGAGGCAAATGCCCAGAAAGGGGGTGCCGTGCGCCACAACTGCCTTTATGGCGGGCAGCAGCCCGAGGTCTGTCAGGTGCCGCATGGCTGATCCAGCCGCGCCGACCCCCGGGAAGACCACTCGGTCAGCAGACGTGATGTCTGATATGTCAGAAGTTACCACAGTCTCGTGGCCGATGGCGCGGAAAGCGAGTTGGACACTGGTCAGGTTTCCGGCTTTATAGTCGACAATTGCTATCATAGGGGGTTCGGGGGTCGGGGGATTGGGAGTTATGAGTTAGAAATTGGGATTTGAGAATTGAGACTTAGGTTTCAGGCAACCTATTTTCATAAAGGAGCGGATTAAAGTCAACAGTGTACTTGTTGCCTGCGGGCGGAGAGGTTACAATAATTAATAAATGTTGTTGTTGTGCGCGGAGTTCTGTCATGTTTGATAAAACGCAAGGGCTGGAATACCCGGCCACTTTCCATTTCCGGATCATAACCGAACCGCCGGGTTTCGTTGAGGCTGATGTTGTTGCTTTACTGGAAGCGTTCAAGGTGGTTGCGCCGCTGACGCTTTCGCGCGGCTCGTCCGGGGGGCGCTATCTCGCTTACAGCGTTTCGGTGGAGATGCGGAGCAGGGAAGAGATGCATGGGTTTGACGCTTCGCTGAAGAAGGTTAGCGGTGTGCGCATGGTGTTGTAGGGGATTTATGGCTGAAGTAGTTTTACGGGACATATGCAAGAGGTATGAAGGCGGTGCGTTGGCGGTTGACCGTTTCTCGCTGGCTGTGCGGGACGGCGAGTTTCTGGTGCTGGTGGGGCCGTCCGGCTGCGGAAAATCCACGACACTGCGCATGATAGCGGGGCTTGAGGAGATCACCTCTGGCGAGATACTGATTGACGGTCGGCTGGTCAACCCGGTGCCGCCCAAAGACCGAGACATAGCGATGGTGTTTCAGAACTACGCCCTTTATCCGCACATGACGGTTTTTGACAACATGGCCTTTGGGCTGAAGCTACGCGGTTTGCCGAAACGCGAGATCGCCGAGCGGGTGCGGGAGGCGGCCGAGATACTGGGGCTCGGCGAACTGCTGAAACGTCTTCCGAAACAGTTGTCCGGGGGGCAGCGCCAGCGTGTGGCGGTCGGCCGGGCGATCGTGCGCAAGCCTAAGGTTTTTCTTTTTGACGAGCCGCTTTCCAACCTTGACGCGAAGATGCGCGTGGAGATGCGCGGCGAACTCAATCGGCTGCACCGCAGGCTGGGCGCGACCATGATCTATGTGACGCATGATCAGGTTGAGGCCATGACCATGGGTGACCGAATCGTGGTGATGGATCGCGGCTTGATCCAGCAGGCTGCGCCACCTCTGGAGGTTTATAGGCAACCGGCTAACCTGTTTGTGGCTGGGTTCATCGGCACGCCAGCCATGAACCTGCTGCCAGGGCAAATAGTGGCGGAAGCAGCGGGCGTATTAGTCTTCCGACACGCGGGCGGGACGTTGCCGCTGTCCGGCTTTGGCGGCAGCGAGCGTTTGGAGAGCCTTTGCGGTTGCCGAGCGGTTTTGGGCTTCAGGCCGGAGGCGCTTGGGGCTGTTCCTGAAAGATCGGAAGGCAATGCGGTTGTGAGCGGAACGGTCGATGTTGTGGAACCGATGGGGGCCGAGACTTATGTGCAGATGATTATGCACGGCGGAGGCCGTGTGGTGGCGCGGGTGGGTTCGGATCAACACTTCGAGGCTGGAACTGAGCGGGCTCTGCCGGTTGACCTGACGGCGGCCTGCATTTTCGACGCTGAATCAGGAAGTGCGGTATTAACTAACCAATAAGAGAAAGGCAAAAAAAGTTGTTTATTTTGCATAGAGTCGCATAAGCCACAGAGTTTCTGAACATTGAAAAAATCGCTGTGTCACTGTGAGAGCTTGAAGTGGTTGGCGGGCGGTGTACGCTTGAGTGTGAGACGTTTTAAATCTGGTGGATTATGGCTAGAATAGGTATTTTAGGTGGATCGTTCAATCCGTTGCATCTCGGGCACCTGCTGATGGGGCGGTCTGCGGCCGAGGCTTTCAACCTGGACAAGGTGTTGCTGGTGCCTTGTGCGGTTTCGCCTTTCAAGCAGGGGGCGACTGATCTGGCGCCGGGTGCAGATCGGCTTGAGATGGTCAGGCTGAGCACGGAGGGCGATGTACTTTTCGAGCCTTCGGCGATCGATCTGGCCCGCGGCGGGGTCTCCTATGCGCTGGACACGGTCCGCGAGGTACGGGCGCTGTACGCGGGCGACCGGGTTTTTTTCATAATGGGCATGGACTCTTTGCGGGAACTGCGCAATTGGCACCGGGTGATGGAGATGCTGGAGCTGTGCGACGTGATCACGGTCGCGCGTCCGGGGGTCGATGCGCCTGTTGGCGCAGGTGAGTTGGATTTCCCGAAAGACGTGCGTGAGCGTCTGACGGGGGGGGTGGTTAAGGGACGGCTCTTTGACGTTTCTTCTTCAGAGATCAGGAGAAGAATTGCGGAAGGGCGCACGATCAGGTATCTTGTACCACTTGCGGTAGAAGCCTATATTGCCAGCAATGGCCTTTACGGCTGCGACATGGAGAACGGCAGGGATTAGGATGTAAGCCAACCACCCGGGGCTGCGCTCCGGGCGAAAACGAGGGTGATAACTTGAACATCGAACGTTAAACGTTAAACGTTGAACGTTGAACGTTGAAGTTATTGGTAAGGAGGTCGAGCCATTAATTCTGAGCAGATTGCGATTGAGGCGGCGTTGGCATTAGACGCCAAGCAGGCGGAAGACATACGGGTTTTCGATGTGCGGGGTCTGTCGACCGTAACGGATTTCACGGTTGTGGCGACCGGCACCTCGGCACCGCATCTCAAGGCGCTGGTTGCTGAGAGCAAGCGCCGCATGAAAGATTTGGGGGTCACATGCTACCGCATGTCTGGCGAGCCGGACAGTGGATGGGTAGTGGCGGACTACGTTAATGCGGTGGTCCACGTGTTTTCCAGCGAGGCGCGGATATATTACGCCATCGAAAAGATTTGGGCTACAGCCAAAGAGGTTCCGCTGCCTCAGTCATGAAAAATTCTTCCTCGTTCAGGCCCTGAATTTCCAGCAGCAGAACGGCAAGGTCCTGAGTGCTTTCCGCGCTTAGCCCGGAGCCCGGCTGGTCGTTGCCGGGTGCGCTTTGGTTAAAATAGATGGTTCCTGCCGCGATCACTGCCGCCGCTGCCGCTGCCGCTATTAACCGTGACGGCCAGAACCGCCTGAAGCGACTGCGGCCCGCAGCGCGGCGAGCCTCAGCCGAAATCGCTTCCGTTACGCACTGCGACGGACCTCCGAGGGCTTCAAAACCGCGCCGTACTATCAAACCCAGCTCAGACTCGTCTGTGCCGAAGTCAAGGCCATCAACGAAAAGGTCGGTCGGTTTCATAAGCTCTGTTCCTTTGCCAAAAGTTTCTTGAGTTTGTTCATGGCATCATGCATTCGTCCTAATGCTGTGTTGAGGGGCACCCCCAAGGCTGCGGCGATCTCGCTGAAGGAGAGTGCGCCTTGTGTCCGCATCAGGAAAACCTCCCGCTGCATCTCGGGCAAAGTCGCCACAGCCTGCATCACGCGCCTAGTCATGTCGTCCATCTCAATCTGGCTGGCCGGATCCACGTCAGGTGCCACTAGCCGGTCCACCAGCGGGACCGCGTCCTCATCGGCAACCGCATCAAGGCTGACGTCCGGCCTACGCTTGCGCCGGAAATCGATCAGGAGGTTTTTTGCGATCTTCCACATCCAGGCCTTAAAGGAAACGTTGTTGAAACGGTCAGCGTTCTTTATGACTCTGAGCCAAATCTCCTGAAACAGATCCTCCGCATCCGCGCGGTTTCCGGTCATGCCCATCAACCAAGAGAACAAAGACTGCCTGTAACGTGCAACCAAGATGTCCAAGGCATTGGCATCGCCTCGGTTAAAGGCCTCCAGCAACTCCGCGTCTTGTCTTTCGGCTTCCGGCATAACTTGCTTCATAGAGTTAAACGATTAAAGTTGCGGTTTATTGACCGGTTTCTTTATCATTCCTTTTTGGCGACAACAGACTAAACCAAAACTCGTAAAAAAACCTTCATCTTGTGTTTGCTTTCATGAACATTATACAAAAAAACGCTTATCCGGTGTTGATGATTTTAGCAACTTGCTTTTTCACAGGGTGCCGCATGCTGCCGAACGCTAGGCAGAAAGAAGAACGTGCAGATCGGATCGTGCGTTATCGGCAGGAAGCTGAGCGTTTGCGCGGGCTGCCGCTAGTGAACGAGGTCTCTTTGGAGAAAGAGTCACGCGAAGACCTTTTGTCTGCGGTCGAAAAGGAACTGGAAAAGCCCGAGAACCGTGTTTTTCTGGATGACACCGAGCGTCTGATGCGGTCCTTACGGGTGCTGGAGAGTGAAGACAGACTGCGCGATAT
>JAQVQN010000064.1 GCA_028701555.1 Kiritimatiellia bacterium
ATGCCCGGCAATCAGCACCACGCGGCGCGTGCCCCTTAATCCGGCAAGCGTCTCCACCACGCGTGCCACAGCCGCACCGGCGCGGCTCATCAAAACCATGCCCGCTGCATCAGAATCACCGATAACAGCGTGGTCGGCAGCCCGCATCTGTTCAACCGTCAGCACCCTCATGCCTTGCCTCCGCACACAGATACCCTGCTCTGAAAATCAGCAGCCCTCTTGTCAAAAAGCTGCGCAGCCCTCCGTACAAAATCGCGTTTGGCCGCATATTTGCCGGGATAGAACCCGCCCTTGAAACCGGCCAGCACCAGACGCCTGAAACCGGCCATGTCTAGCTCGCAAGCCTCTGAAGCCAGTGCCAGCTCACGGTTGATGTCGGTATGCGACACCAGCGTGTTGTCTGTCGCAACAGCCACGGCTATGCCGTACGCCACCATGCGCCGCACCGGATGGTTGGCCATATTTCCTCCCAGTTCCGGAATCGTCTGCAAATTGCTGGTCGGACAGACCTCAATTGTCACGCGCATGGTCGCGATGTAGTCCGCCAGAGCATCAGCGAAAGCCGCTTTATCGGTTATCGCCGAATTCTTAATGCGCTCGGCAGCGAACAGGAATGTGCCGTGACCGATGCGTTCGGCATGGCACCGCGCGATCGCCTCATAAATCGATTCCGGCCCGTAGGCCTCGCCTGCATGCACGGTCTTGCGGATGAAATGCCGGTGGGCCTCTTCATAAGCGGCGAAGTGATGCCCGGCGGGATAGCCCGACTCCTCCCCGGCCAGGTCAAACCCCGTTACAGGAACTCCGTGCCGATCACGCGCCGTAACCGCCACGCGCACGGCCTCGACCGAGGCAATCGACATCAGCTCGCGGTGCTTCATGCCCGGCAACACATCCAACAGAGCATCATAATACCCGCTCATGCCCCGCCTGAAATTGCGCATGGCGCAGCAGATGATCGACCATTCAAACGGCATGTCCGCGCCGTCGGAAACCGCCTTTGTTGTATTGTGCCGCGCAGCCGCGCCCGCCAATCCGTCGCTGACAGCCTTGAGCGCACGTACGCAGTCCTCGCCCGAAGCAGCCAGCAGTTGCGGCGCGAAACGCACCTCCATATAACGCACGCCCTGCCGCAGCGAGTCCTCCACCAGCTCGCAGGCCACCCTCTGCAGCGCCTCCGTGTCCAGCAAGACCGCGCAAGTGTACCTGAACCCCAGAAGATACTCTTCCAGATTTTTGTATTCCGGTTTGAAAACCAGCTCTTTCAGACCTTCTGCCTCGTAAGACGGCAGTTCCACGTTGCGCTCGCGCGCAAGCTCGATCAAAGTTGACAGACGCATCGAGCCATCCAGATGCGTATGGATGTCGCTCTTCGGCACAGACTTTATAAATTCGCGATCTATCACCGCCGCTCCTTTCCCCCGCTCAGGCCGAGGCCGGCACCAGTTCTGGGCGCCACTGACTCAGGAAACAAACCGCATATCCGCGGAAAAAAAGGAAATAAGGCAGCATCGCCACCGCTCCAAAATACGGCAGCATGAAAGGTATGAAACCTAGACAGCAAGTCAGAAGCCCGATGGCCAGTATTGCCAGCCCCGTAGCCATGGCGCAGGCCACGCCGCAAACCAGATAGCCGATGACCGCGAAGGGATACTGATTGCACAACGCGAACACCGCCAGCCAGGCACGCGAGGCGCTGACCCCTTGCCAATACATGACCGGAACCACAAAAGCTTTCGTCAAATGCGAAACCAGCGCCGACACCGCCAACGTCAGGAACGCTGCTGTTACGCACACTACCGCATGTTTTATCAGCGTTTCATCCCAGACCTTGCCCGCCGCCATATAGGGTTTTATGACGTTCCCGTAGGCCAGAACCCCGTTGAGCAACAGCAGCAAAGCGACGATCAGAAACAGATACACCCGCCAGACGAACAGCTCTTGGCCGGCTGATCGGGAAGCTGTCCAGCATTGCTTGATCGGTGCGTCAGGACGGTACCAGCGGTGTAGGAACATGAAATCACCGCGCGACCGCAATTTACAGAACAAGAGCGCGAAAAGTAAAGAGAACGTCAAAAAGAACAGTTGGCCTCCCCCCCACGAGAAAACGGACAGCCGATCTATAAATGCGTCGAACAACACTTTCAGGCTCTCGCCTGATTCAGCCCCGGCCAGCAAGGTCTTCTCGCCGGGATTGAACGACAACTGTGTGCCGAGGTACGCCAGCCAGGCGCAGAAGCCGATGCTGAACCAGCGTGTCGGATCAAAAGGTCTGAAAAGCGTCGCGACGGTCTGCGCGAATGCCTGCGTAACCGCTGCCGTACTTGAAGGCCGACCGCCCGTAACTCCAGTCAACGGTACGCCAGCCGCAATGCCTTCATCCGGCAGCGGAGGAGCCGCAAATCGATCATTCTCGAAAAGTCCCCGCACCTGTCCGGCATTGCGCCAGTCCGGACCAAACTCCGGCTGCCAGACCAAGTCAAGCGGCTTCAACTGCCCAGACAACGCCAATGCGCGCAAATCTTCAAAAGACAAAGGTCCGTGCCTCTCGCCACCCACCGCATAATACCAAATATTGTCCATAGCGCCTCCCCGCTTAATCGCAGACAACAGCTCCGGTCAGCTCCCTGAGCGAGCCCATTCCATGACGCCGCATGTAGGCCTCTATCCCGTCAATCACCCGCAGGCTCACGCTGGGATCAATGAAATTCGCCGTGCCCACGGCCACGGCCGCGGCACCGGCCAGCATGAACTCGATCGCCTGCTCCGGCCCCATGATGCCGCCCATCGCCAAAATCGGCACCTGCGCAACCTTGGCCGCCTCCCACACCAGTTTCACCGCCACAGGATGTATCGCGCTGCCGGACAACCCGCCCACTTTGTTGGCTAGTATGGGGCGCTTGCTTTCGATATCGATGGCCATGGCCGGCAAGGTGTTGATCATCGACAATGCGTCCGCCCCCGCATCTTGAGCGGCGCGCACAAAAACCTTTATGTCCGGCACGTTCGGCGCCAGTTTGGGTATCAGCGGCAACTTCGTCGCCCGCCGCACCGCCGCCACCAGCGCGGCAACTGTCCGCGGATCTGTCCCGAACGCATTGCCGCCCTCCTTGACGTTGGGACACGAGATGTTAAGCTCTAGCCCCGAAACGCCTTCTACATCGCTCAAGCGACGCGCCACCTCCGCATACTCGTTCTCATCGGTGCCCCAGATGTTCACGATCACCGGCACACCGGTGGACCTCAAGAACGGCATATACTCGCGCGCGAAACCTTCCACGCCCGGCCCCTGTAAGCCGATGGCGTTGAGCATGCCGCCCGGCACTTCGACATGCCGCGGCAGCGGGTTGCCCGCCCACTCGCCCAGACGGATACCCTTGACGGTTATGGCCCCGAGACGGGTCACGTCCACTAAACCGGCGTACTCCTGTCCGTACCCGAATGTGCCGGATGCCACCGTCACCGGATTCCGCATGCGGATTCCGCCCAGATCCACCGCCATGTCAATTTTCTGACTCGCAACATCAACCATAAAAACCCTAACATTCAAGCTTCAATACAACTTATCCTGTCTGCCGGTCAATGCCCATTACTGTTCATCCGTGTCCATTCGCGGTTCCAGTACACGGTACCTGCCGTCTACCGTCACCAGACAATTTCACGCGCTTCAAACACCGGCCCGTCATGACACACCCTGCCGATCCATGTCGAGCCGTCCGCGCGCCTCAGCTTCTGCACACACGCCAGACACGCCCCGACCCCGCAGACCATGCGCTTGTCCAGCGAGAGCCACCCGCGCAATCCGGCCGCCACCGCGCGCTCGCCCACCGCGCGCAACATGCCTTCCGGACCGCACGCGAAGAACTCGGCTGCGTCACCTTCCGCACACACTCCTGCAAGTTCTTTGTCCAGCAGATCCGTGACCAGCCCCTCGGTGCCCAAAGACCCGTCTTGCGTCGCCACCTGCACCCTCCAGCCGATTCGCTCAAAATCATCGCGGGCCAGAATATCCGCTGCCGTGCGACCGCCGATCAAGACCACGCCCTTGCGTTCCAGCCGGCCCGCCAAGAAAAACAACGGTGCCACGCCGTAACCGCCTGCCACCAGAACCGGCACGCCCTCGGCACACAGCGGGAACCCGTTGCCCAAAGGACCGATAACCTGCAGCCGGTCACCCGCGCTCAGACGCGTCATCTCGGCCGTGCCGCGCCCCACATTTTTATAAAGTATTTTCAGTGTGCCGCCCTCGGCACCGAAAATGCTGAAAGGCCGCCGCAGAGAGACCGCCTCCAGCCCCGGCACGCGCACATGCACGAACTGCCCCGGACGCGCCTGTTCCGCTATGTCAGGTGCGGCGATATCTAGTTCCCAATAAACCTCGGTCAGGGGCTTGTGCCCCAAAACCTCGCACAGCATGTCAACCATCTCTCCGTCAACTCCTCTCGCCCCAAACTTCAACGTTGAGCGTTTGCTTAAACTCTTCCCTCTTAACTCTCAACTCTTCACTCTCATTTCAGCCTCCGTCGGCAGGCGCGACAATATCTACGGGCCTGATCGGCGCGGGCGGCCCCTGCGGCAATATCTCGTTGTGCGCCTCAATGAAGTCAACCCGCGCCCGCACCCTCCGGATCTCGGTGTTGACGGTGGCGGCCGCATCCATTTCCCCAGCCACGGTAAGATTGCGCTGTAGTTCCTGCAAGCGCTTGACGTACCCTTCCGTCGCTTCAACCAGGCGCTCGGCTCGTTTGCGTCGATGTTCGTCACGCAAGTTGAAATACTTGCGCTGGAGCTGGGCCAGCTCGCCAGACTGCGACAAGATGTCTTTGGACAATATCGCACGGTCAGCCCCGAAGCGCAACGACTCGTCACGCACACTCTCCCATGCCACAAAGTCTCCCGCACGCTGGAACTTCTCCATCAGCTCGTTCAAATCCGCCACATACTGCTCAGGCCACTTGTCCGCCATGTCCGCAGCCGACCTTTCTATCTCGGTCAGTTCCTTCTCGAACTCTTCACGGAAAGCAGGCACTTCCTGCACGTGCTTCTCCGCAGCCGTCATCAGCAACACCTGCGAAGCCGACTCGGCATCGGGAGCGCCAGCGACGCTGGATTCAGCCAACAGTGCCTCGGCGGCAAGCTGCTCAGGAGTATTGCGCACCCGCCGGATTTCGGCATTGACCGTTTTGGCCATATCCATATGCCCTTGCTGTGTGTAGGTTTTCTGTATGTCCGTCAACTCGTTGACATACTTTTTACACAGCGATACCAGCTTGCGTCCGTTGAGCAGGCGCTGATCCGAACGCATCTTGCCGTATTTATTCTTCAGCATGGTCAACTCGGATCGGTCATCGTCCTCGCTGCCGGTTATCTGTTTGATTTCATCGAAACGCTTGCGCTCAGCCTGCACCACAGCCCACCCGTCAAAATCTCCCGCAGCGCGCCGCCTTTCCATCAGGGCTTCAAGCTCCCTTATATACTCTGCTGGCCAAGCCTGCTGAAAAGCCTTCTGCTCATTGCCTATTTCGAGCAACTGCCGCTCGTACTCATGCTGCTTCGCCTTTAGATCGTCCGGCAACTCCGCCTCAACTGCGGCCGCTGCTTCCGCCGCAGCAGTTTCCGCCTCTGTCGGACAACAACCTGTCAAAAGCGACAGGTCATCAAGCCACAAACGGGCGTACCACTGTAAAGACGCCGCTGCCGCGCCACGGTTATAGGCCCACAAACCCGGACGGTAAAAAGCTGATGCAGCTCTGCTGAACGGCCTGTTCAACGCCCGCACCGCAGGCGGCAGACTCAACAGGTAGAAAACCGCAAGGCAGCACAACAAAACAAATCCGCTCAAAAAATTCATCCACAAAGCGTGCAGCCTGATCATCCGCCGTATACCCAGCACATCGGGATTATCCGGAGCGACCTCGCGCAATAGTATGTCGCAAATGCGCGAAGCGGCCGTCCATTCGCGGTCTTTGATCGCCTTGCGAGCGCGCGCCAGATCGCGCCGCAGGGTCAGCTCCGGCAACTGCCGCAACTCCTCTTCAAAAGCCCGCTTGTCCTCGGAAAGATCGCGGTACTGCTTTATGAATGCCGCAGCACGCTCGTAGTTCTCGGCGCGCATCTCGATCGGCACCTGCTCTTTGAGCTGCGCACGCCGCAAAATGCTCTTTTCCGCCTGCTCCCGCAACTCCGCGAGTTCCGCCAACAGCCTGCGCCCTGAAGGCCCGGCCGGCTCAAAACCGTGAACCCTGCCTGAATAAGATATGACTTTCTCGAAACGCTGGATCGACGCAGCCTCTCGCATCTTCTTCAACAGACTCGCCACCGTCTCGTAACTGCGCGCGTCCGCCCCGCAGTTGCCGCAGTATTGCACCCCGACAAAGGTGTCCTCGCCGCACTCCGGACAATCCTCCGATCCGTCCCAGCCGCACTCAGCGCAGAACTTGACCGCCAGCGGATTGATCGCGTCGCACCACTTGCAGCGCCAGGTGGTCTTGACCGTCGGCACCTCGACACGCGTCTTGGTCTGAATGCGGTGCAGTTCCTCGTTGAATGCCACCGCCGACTGCCAGCGCTGCTCCTTGTCCGTCGCCAGCGCCTTGGCCACAACCTCGCGCAACGGCATCGGCACATCCTGCTCGCGAAAATAGCGCGGGTTCTGCGCGGTTATAACGTAATACAGCAGCGCGCCCAACCCGTAAACGTCTGAACGCTCGTCCGAAAGGCAGGCATCCGACTCCTGCTCCGGGGCACCGTATCCCAGCGACAGCAGTTTCTCGCCCGGCACGGTCAGCTTGGATTCCTCCATATGCATCAGACGGGCTAGGCCGAAGTCCACAATCTTTGGCTCGCCACTCTTGTCCAGCAGGATGTTGCTGGGTTTCAGGTCGCGGTGGATCACCCCGCTGGCATGCGCGTAGGCCACGGCGCGCCCGACCTTGATCAAAAGCTCAATCGCCTCTTCAGCCGACAACTGCCCGTGCCGCATGACGTGCTGGTCCAGCGTCAAGGGCGCGTTGGGCTGCACCAGCCCGCCCGCGTAAGAGCCCTCCTTGACCTCGCCGTCGTCCGGTCCTGCCACATACTCCATCACGATGAAAGGCCCATCGTCATCCTCGCCCAGGGCATAGATGTGCACGATGTGCACATGGCTCAGGGTCGCCACCGCCCGGGCCTCGTGCAGAAACCGCTGCCGTAAAGAAGGTATGGTCTGCGCCTGGTGGTTCAGACGCTTGATGGCCACAAAACGCCCCAGCCTGCGGTCGCGCGCGAGGTAGACCACCCCCATTCCGCCATTGCCGATCTTGCTGTAGATCGTGTACTGGTCAAAAAGCTTCTCGCCTTTAAGTTCGGCCGGCTGCTCCGACGAAGGCTGATCGACACCAGGCGACATCCTTACCGTCTGCGTTTCACTCGTCTCTTCATGATTTATGCGTTCGGTCGGCGGCACATGTATTCTGGCTGTATTCTCTTGCTGCACAAAAAACTCCGTTGTGCGTCCCTCAATATCCGTCGGACGCAATTATCCCGCTGGCATCAGGGATTGCCGTGAGTATACTTTCTTTAAGTACGCCACGTCAATTAAACCCGCCGCCGGATCTGTAATCGGTTAACACCGCTTTTCCCCTCGCCTCCGCCCGTTTAGCGTGTTAATTTATTAATGTTTAAGTTGAGCAAGGATTGCCGATGCCAAATCCATTTTTCGAACAACCTATTCTAAATTCGCCCTACCAGTGTCCGCAGCGGCATTGGGAGCGTGACTCCGACGGCCAGCCGACCCAGAAAATCATCGAGGAGCGCCGCGAGGACGCGAAAGAGAAGAAGTCCACCATGGACAACTATTGGATCCCCGGCGTGAACCAGCTCAAGACCTATGGCCGCTGGGCCTTTGCCGAATTCACCGATGTTTACGAAATCGAGTCCGATTTCGCGGCCAAAGTCGCCGCCCGCTTCGACGAAATGATCGGAAAGGCGGTGCACTCATGACCACTGCGCTCTCATATCCTGACTATCCGGCCTTCCTTGCGGCGCTGAAGGACCGCGTCCTCCAGGCCCGGACCTCTGCCGCGCGCGCCGTCAACCGCAAGATGATCCTGCTTTATTGGGATATCGGATGGGGCATCGTGGAAAAGCAGCAGGTATCCGGCTGGGGCGATTCGGTTGTGGAACGGCTCTCCGCTGATCTGCGCAGCGGGTTCCCCGACATGCGGGGCTTCTCCGTCGCGAACCTGTGGCGGATGAAGCAGCTCTACCTCGCATACACCTCGCCAGAATTTCTCGCACAGGCTGTGCGAGAATTGGGCCACGTGCCGCAGGACACCCCTGAACCCGAGTTTCTCGCACAGGTTGTGCGAGAATTAGTGGCTACGGTTCCCTGGGGGCATCATGTGGTGCTATTGGGTAAACTCACCGACCCCGCCGCGCGGCTCTACTATCTCCGCGCCACCGCCCGGTTCGGCTGGTCCCGCAATGTCCTGCTCCATCAGATCAAGGCGCAGGCCTACGAACGCGCCGTATTGGAAAAGAAGGCCCACAACTTCGAGTCCGCGTTACCCGAGTATCTCGCCGAACAGGCGGACGAGATGATGAAGAGCCGCTACAACCTGGAGTTTCTCGGCATCACGCGCGAGGTCAGGGAACGGGAACTCGAAGACCGCCTCGCCGCCCGCCTCAAACAGTTCCTGCTCGAACTCGGTTACGGCTTCTGCTTCGTGGGCCGCCAGTACCGGCTCGCACTCTGTGAAAAGGAATACTTCATCGACCTGCTCTTCTACCACCGGTTCCTGAAGTCGCTGGTGGCCTTCGAGCTGAAGGTCGGCCCGTTCGAGCCCGAATTCGCCGGCAAGATGGATTTCTACCTGAACCTGCTCAACGACACCGAGCGCGGCCCCGGCGACCAGCCCTCCATCGGCATCATCCTCTGCACCGAAAAGGATGACGTGGAGGTGGAATACGCCCTGCGCACCAAGCAGAACCCCATCGGCGTCGCCGAATACCAACTTCAACCCAGACTGCCCGCCGAGTTCAAAGGCCGCCTGCCGACAGCCAAACAGCTTGCCGACGTTGTGAGAAGGATGAAGGATGAAGGTTGAAGGATCAAGAGTGATGCAAGGATGAAGGGTGGTTAAGTATGAAAGATGAAGACACAGAAGCTCCTCCGGACTTGAAGATCCGCACTAAAGAGTTTGCCCTTCGCGTGATCCGCATGTATTCCGCATTGCCGCACACAACGGAGGCGCAAGTGCTCGGAAAGCAGGCTGCGCGGTCAGGTACCTCCGTCGGTGCCAACTACCGCGAAGCCCAACGCGCACGGAGCAAAGCCGAGTTCGTCGCCAAACTTGGCGACTGCCTCAAGGAACTTGATGAGACGGCTTACTGGTTCGAATTGCTGCCGGACAGCGGCATCGTCGTCCCCGCTAAGCTCGCCAGTCTGGTCAGCGAGTGCGATCAGCTTCTCGCGATCTTCACCACCATTGCCAAGAAGGCCAAATCCAACCCCTCCTAGCTCATCCCTCATCCTTCATAATTCATCCTTCATCCTTCAACCTTCATAATTCATCCTTCATCCTTCCACCTTCAACCTTACTCCCCTATGGCTAAGAAACCCACTCCTCCCAAGATCATCACGACCCTCACGCACGAGGACGCCACCCGCAAGAACATTCCGACTGCGGAGTACCAGTCCGTCCTCAAGGCCGGTGAGCAGACACCCGTGCGCCTTGCTTACGTATGACGGA
>JAQVQN010000065.1 GCA_028701555.1 Kiritimatiellia bacterium
GCATGTTTTGCCAGAATCGACAAACCAACGCCTGCCTCACTCAAAAGCGGTTTCTCGAAAATACCGGGCCCAGCCTTGAAGCGTGAAACCGTACAGCGGTCATAAGGATAGGCCAATGTGTCGACAACCAAAGCCGCAGGCACTTCCACGATTAGAGCATATACATTGAAGGCCAGCATATATGCCATTTCTTTAAACAAGGCGTCGCCGTCAATCATGAAACCCGAGGACTTGGTTTTCGGACGGTAGCGCTCGCACAGTCCGTAATCGCTGGTGGCATATTTCAAGGCCGGATAAGTGTGCGGCTGAGAGGCATAAGCTTCCGAGGAACGCGCATAAAAATTGGCGCAGCCGGATGTTAGCGTAGCAATACTCATCAGCAGTATGCAAAAGCAACAAAACAGCGGCACTGGTTTTTTGTGGAATTTCCCTGGCCGCGAAGCCCTTGTTGCAATAAAAGTTGTCTTGTTCCGCATGAAAACAGGGTAGGCAGTGCAAGCAGTTCCGACAAGTTAAAAATTGTGTTGCGCATGAAGAAAGCAAAAAAAATCGTTTATGCTCGACGTGGGCGGCTGGTTCTGTTAAAAAATAACTCCCTTTTTTCATTCGGAAAGAAGGTGTGATCTTGTACGGGCTATAATGGCTGACTGCCCTACGGGTTCAGGCTTCAACAATAAAAGAGGTGATTATGCCTAAGATGAAGACCAAGAAGGCCGCCACGAAGCGGCTTAAAATGTCGGCCACGGGAAAAGTTTTGCGCACGCAGGGTGGTAAATCACACCTGAACGGTTACAAGCCGCGCGGCCGCAAACGCAATCTCCGTGGTACTGTTGTCGCGAAAGAGGTTTTCAACAAGACCGCTGAACGCATGTTGCAGGGTAACTAACCGGGAGATTGTGTCATGTCAAGAGCAACCAACGCACCAGCTTCAAGAGAACGCCGCCGGCGGCGGCTGGCCCTTGCTAAGGGTTTCCGCGGTCCTCGCAGCAAGCTTTTCCGTCAGGCCACAGAGGCCGTCGACCGCGCGCAGCGGCTGGCGACTATTCACCGCAAGTTGCGTAAGCGCGATTTCCGGCGTTTGTGGATTGCGCGCATCAACGCGGCGGTGCGCAGCGAGGGGATGACCTATAGCCGTTTCATGGAAGGTCTGACCAAGGCCAACATCGAAATCAACCGCAAGATGCTTTCAGAGATGGCGATCCAAGATGCCGAAGGCTTCAAGACGCTGATCGAGAAGGCGCGCGCAGCGCTGGTATAAGTGGGTTCTGAGCTTTAGAACGGATAAAAAAAGAAGGTGTCGCAAGGCGCCTTCTTTTTTTATCGGGCGCGGTATTCGCTCATGGTCATGCCGTGAATGCGCTTGAAAAGAGTGCAGAGGTGGTTGGGGTGGGCGAAGCCGCATCTTTTAGAAATGGTCGATAGCGGCAGGTCGGTCTCCTTGAGCATCGCGCATACCGTCACCATGCGCGCGCGCTGGATCTCTTCGTTGATGGTACGTCCGACGGTCTGACTGAAGCGCATTTCCAACCAGCGGCTGGAGATGCCGAGGTACTGTGCCACGTCCGATACGCGTATGGTCAGACCGTTGTTGACGCGAACGAATTCTAGGGCGCGCACCACTAAACGGTCTTTGACGTGCAGCGCATCGGTCGAGGCGCGCGCGACAACGCCGGTCGGACCGTAAGATATAACCTGCGGTCCTTTGATCTGCCGTTGCATCAGCGCGTCGAGCAAGCGGGCAGCCTCGTAACCGGCTTTTTCGGCATCCAGCTCGATGCTGGATAGCTGTGGTATGCTGGTCTCGCAGATCAGTTCGTCGTTGTTGACCCCCAGCACGGCAGCCTCGTAAGGCACACTGATGTTTGTCACGAGGCAGGCATCCAGCACCTGCCGGGCGCGGTAATCGTTTGCGGCGAAAATCGAGACTGGTTTCGGCAAGCGCTTCAGCCAGCGGCAGAGCAGCGGACGTTCGGTGTCCCAGTCGCAGGCGGAGCGCGGCGGCAGCGGGTACTGGTGGCAGGTATTTCCGAACTCCGCCAGCGTGGCGGCGAAGGCGTTCTGCCGCCGTACGGACCAGTTGATGCCGGTTGCCTCGCCAACAAAGGCGAAATGTGGAAAAGGCTTAGCAAGGTAGAATTGTGCGGCGAGCCGTCCGATGGCGGCTGAGTCGCTTTCGGTGCGACAGCACTTAGAGAGAGGATGGATCGCGCTCAAATATTTGTCGCCGGGGTTGAAGAGCACAGTCGGCAGGTGCGCGTCGGCGATCTGGCGGGCGACCTTGTCATTCGGAACGCGGCCGATAATGCCGTTGCCGTGCCAGTGGAGTTTGTCGGGCATTTGCAGGTCGCTGGTGCCGCCCACGTTGTTGTGGATGCTCCACGGGCCGTAGACGCGTACATATTTCAGGATGCCCCTGAGTTCCATGCGCGAAATGCCGTGCGAGGTTTCCAGCAGCACGGCCACCTGCGGCATCTTTTTGCGGGCCGGGCGTTTCTCTGCGCGTTTTGACTTTTTCATGTAGCTCAGTATAAGGGTTGAAGGAGAGATCTGGCAAGCGCTTGTCTATTCAAACGGTAGTCTTTGACTTCGCATTATCGTAAGCCGAGTTCGCTTTTACGGAATTGCCGCCGGACAGCGGTAACATTTAAAATGGCGGCATGGAGAATAAAAAGATGAAACGGATCTATGGCGTGATTGGGGCGGCATGCCTTATGGCGGTGGCTGTAAGCATGGCTTCCGGTGAGAAGGTTCTGCCGGTTGATATTATACGGTTTACCGGCGGCAGCGGACTTGAGGACAGCATGTGGAGTGCGCTTTACGCTGCCAAAAGCGGTAAGCTGTATATTGGGCTTTGCACGCACGCGGAGGCCGCGCATTTCTTTGAGTACGATCCTGAGAGCGCCAAGATGTTGCACATTGCGGATCTAACGGTGTTCAAGGGCGAGCGTGGCAAGGGGATATGGACCTCGGGTAAGATTCATGTGCGGATGAGCGAAGATGCCGAGGGACGCATCTATTTCGGAGATTTCTGTGAGGACACTGGGCCGGAATGCATTGATCCTTACAGCTATCAGGGCCCGCACTGGTTCCGGTACGACCCACGGAAAGGAAATTTGGAAAAGCTGGGACAGATCAATCGGCGCTGGGGGTTGCTCGGGTGCGTGCTGGTGCCGCAGCACGAGCGGCTGTACGGGCTGGCCGAGGACGGCCACCTGTATTGTCTGGACGTGAAGAGCAGAGTGACGACCGACCTCGGGCGCGTTGACGACTGGGATATCTGCCGAACTATTTTCGCCGATGACTTGGGTAACGTCTACGGTTCATTTCCGACTGGCCGCATCTGGAAATACGATCCCAAGGCGGGACGCATCTTTGACCTGCGCGGAACGCGATTGCCGCTTGATCCGCGTGCCACGCCCAGGACCATGTCCAATCCGATGTTGGACCGCAAGGTGTATTGGCGCGTGATCGAGTGGGAACCCAAAGAGCGGGTGGCGTACGGTATCATAGTCGGGGACTCCCGGCTGTTCCGGTTTGATCCGCATGACGGTCCGGAGGGTTCTGTCGAGCCGCTGGATCTGATGTGCGCCCAGCGTTATCTGAAGGTCGACCCGAGCCACATCCCAGTGGCGACGCTGGCGTTGACCATCACCCCGCAGCGCAAGCTGTACTACGCTCCGGTGATTTCGGTGGCGTTCGATTATTCCGGCACATCTTGGGATGTGGCCGACGAGCGCAAGTTCACCGCGCACCTGAACGGCGAGGACTTGCCGCCAGAGTCGGTGTTGATCGAATACGATCTGGATAAGCGTGTGCGCCGTGAACTGGGACTGATGCGTGCAGCGGACGGCAGGCGCGTGTTCGGGCTGGGTGGTGCCTGCACCGGACAGAAGGACGGAAAGTTGTATTTCGTGGGCGCGGTCGAAGAGCGTGACCCTAAGCGTGTGGCGAACAAAATCGACGGTAAATGGCCGTTTAGCATCGGACTTGTTTGCTATACGCCTGAAGCGGGAGGTGCGAAATGAAGATGTCAGAGGTCGGAGGTAAGATGTCAGAGGGTGTGCGGGCCGCAGGTCGCGGGTCGCGAGTCCTTTTTTTAATAAGTCTCGTGGCTCTAGCTCTGGGCGTTACTTCCGTCGCCCGTGCGCAGAAATGGATCAATCCTAATTTCGATGCGCACAGGCTGGACTACCGGGATCTCGGGTATCCGGACGTGAACGCCATCGAGGCGGATAACTCGCCGATAACGGCCTTGCTGACGGCTGAGAACGGCATGGTTTACGGTGCTACCAGCGGCAAGACCGCGTCCTGCTTTTTCCTGTATGACCGCGCCATCAACAAGGTACGCCCGCTCGGGCATATCGAAGGAGCGAAAGGTGTTCATCACGCATTGGTGCAGGACAACGACGGAACCCTGATTATCGGCGGCGGATTGAACATGCTGGCACCGGTCAAGCTCACGCAGGAATTTCCCGGCGGGTTCCGGGCCATCGAGGAGCAATTGTGGAGGGATATAGCCGCGCCGTATGACGGTTACGAGGGTGGCAGGCTTTATCGTTATGATCCGAAGAGTGGCGATGTCGGGGCAAGGCTGCCTGGAGAGGCGTGCCCGCTGAAAGACTTGGGCGTGCCGGTCAAGGGTAACACCATCTATGCGGTCGCGATCGATGTTGCGGCGCGCATACTGTACGGCATTACCTATCCCGACGCGCGTTTCTTCGCTTGGGATTTGAAGAAGGACAAGACCTTGATTGACATCCCCCTGCTGGAGCGCAAGTTGTACTCCGGGCCGGAGCGTCACTGGCGCAGCGTACCGCGAGCGCTGCATGTGGCTGCGGACGGGCGCGTGTACACCTCCGGCGAGGACGGTCGGGTGGTCTATTATGATCCGGCGGATAAAAAGATCGTGGTTACAGACCTGCAGATCCCTGGCGAGTATCACGAGGCGTTCAACTACTACGGCTATCCGGTGCTGGAAGCTTGGCAGGCGGCACCGGACGGGTCGCTTTACGGAGCGACATCCGACGGCTATCTGTTCCGTTTAGAAGCAGTGGACCTCGCACGAGCAGCCGCAAAGAACAACGCGATTATCAAAAAGGCATCTGCGGATAAAAACGGCACAGGATTTGCCCATCTGGTGAATCTCGGCAAGCCGCGTCTGTCGCGGCGTGTGCGCGGTATGACGCTCGGACCGGACAACCGGATTTACATGATTTGCGGCGAGTTCGAGGAGCCGTGCAAGCTCTTCAGCTACGGTCTGGACGGCGAAGAAGGCTTCCGCGACTGGGGCGGGCTGACGGTCGACCGCAGTCCCTACTACGCAAAACGCGCCTACAGCTTTGACGCAATCACGACCGGCATCGATGGCACTATTTTCATGGGCGAGAGTGACCGGCGCGCTTGCCTTTACATGTTCATACCGGGCGCGGCACCATTCCCCGGCGGATTTAACCCGAAGAACCCACGCCACAACTGATGAGCTGATACTTGCCAAGACGCGGGAACCGAGTATACTTGGATGCATATGAAAACGGTAATGTTTCAGATTGTAAGTGTATCAACAGTTCTTGTACTTGGAGTATCGCGGACTATGGCAAATCCTGACAAGGGCGCGCCGGTGGCGTGGGACGACACGCGCAAACACGGCTGGCCCGCAGCGTTCAAGCGTGTCGCTATCCCTTCCAGTGTCGACGGTGTGAAGCAGGCGGCCTATTTTCTGGCCGCGCCGGAGGGCGCGAAGAAAGTCCCGGTGTTGGTGAGCCTGCACACCTGGTCAGCCGGATATGAACAACAAGACCCGCTGGCGCCGATGGCGCGGAAGGAGGGCTGGATCTACATTCACCCGAATTTCAGGGGACGCAACAACACACCGGATGCCTGCCTGAGCGATAAAGCACTGGCGGACATCGACGATGCAATTCAGTATGCGCTCGACCAGCCCGGGGCGGACGCAGCAAAGGTTTTTGTGACTGGCGCCTCAGGCGGCGGCATGGCCACGCTGGGCGCTTACATGCGGTCGCGTCATGAGGTGCGGCTCTTTCTCTCATGGGTGCCGATCAGCGACCTGGTAGCGTGGCATGGCGAGTCGTTGGCGCGCAAGAACAAGCGTTATGCCGACGAAATCGTGGCCTGCACCTCGGATGGTGCGGAACTGAACATGGCGGAGGCGCGTCGCCGTTCGCCGCTGCACATGGAGGGGCCGGTGCGGCCGCGCTCCAGCATTGAGATCTTCGCGGGTATCCACGACGGGCACACAGGCAGTGTGCCGGTGTCGCAGTCGCTGTTGTTTTTCAACCGCCTGGCCGAGCAATATGGCCATCCGGAGCGGCGTGTGGGCGAGGAAGAGATCGCGCGGCTGCTGGCTCGGGACGCGCGGGCCGATATGGCACTGGGCAAGGTCGGCGACCGCGCGGTGCTTTTCAAACGCTCGGTTCCGGGTGTCGACGTAACGATCTTCGAAGGCGGTCACGAGATGGTGGTGGACGCCTGCTTCAAGCGGATTCAGGAAATGGCCGGGCAGTGAGGCTGTCGCTTTTCGCGGGGGTAGTATGCGTATATTTGGGTGCGCTGGGGATGTGAGGAATAGCGCCATGAAACAGCTCAAGCATCAGACTTTCGCGACAGTATGGGTTATTGCGCTATTATCGGTTACTTGTGCTCGCGGCGCGGTCGCTAAAGCGCCTGCCCATGGAAAATCCGCGAACGCGGTGAAGCAGTGGGATCCAAAAGCATACGGGGCCAAGGCTGATGCGGTGACGCTTGACACAAAAGCCATACAGGCGGCGATCGACGCCTGCGCTGCGGCGGGTGGCGGGACGGTCTTGCTGCGGGGTGGCATATTTATGTCCGGCACGGTGATCCTTAAGAGCGGGGTAACGCTGTCGATAAACAACGATGCGGTTTTGCGTGGCAGCCTCGACATCGGCGATTACCCTTGCATCACGCCGGAGATCGATTACCTGTACCGAGCGCGGTTCACGAAATACCTGATCTACGCCGAACGGCAGGAGAATATAGGGCTGATGGGGGACGGCGTGATCGACGGGCAGGGAGCGTTGTTCCCGCAAGGGCAAGGCGGCGACGGCGGGCGGCCATACATACTGCGTTTTAGCGAGTGCAAGAAAGTGCGCGTGAGCGGTCTGATGTTTCTCAACTCGGCGCGTTGGCTCTCGCATTATCTGGCGTGCGAGGATGTGCTGATCGAGCGCATCGCCATCCGCAGCCGGATCAGAATGAACCGCGACGGCATAGATGTGGACAGCTGCGAAGGGGTGGTGATCCGCGATTGCGACATCTATGCCGGCGACGATGCTATCGTGCTGAAGTCCACGGTTCCGGGTCGTGCCTGCCGCAACGTGCGGGTGAGCGGCTGCCGGTTGTCGAGCCTTACTGCGGCACTGAAGCTCGGGACCGAATCGCAAGGCGGGTTCGAGGACATCGTTTTTCAGGACTGCTTCCTGTACGACACGCGAGACGGCATCTGCGTAGAGGAGGTGGACGGCGGGGAGTGCAGACGGGTTAGCGTGTCTGATATCGTCATGCGCGATGTGGAAATCCCGATATTTATACGCTTGGGCAACCGGGCCAATCCGGTGCCCGGGCATCCGCAGCCGGAAGTGGGCAAGATGAGCGATATTATGATCTCGAATGTGCGTGCCGAGGGTGCCGGACGCATCGGGTGCTCGGTGACCGGCATCCCGGGGCATCCGGTGGATCGGGTCACGCTGCGAAACATCAGTATCCGCTTTTCCGGCGGAGGCACCATAGCAGATGCCGAGTGCGCGGTTCCCGAAAAGGAATCAGCCTACCCCAAAGGCGGCATGTTCGGGGTTCTCCCCGCTTTCGGGCTTTATGTGCGGCATGTCGATGGTATCACACTGCACGATTTGGATTTACAATTAGCCGGCGAAGATGCACGGCCTGCGATAGTCATCGACACAGGGGTGAGTGGTTTGGAGACCTCCGGAGTTACACCGCAGCCGCAAAAGCGCTGACCAAGGCTGATCAAAATAATGAATATTGCGGAAAGTGTTTAAAAAGCTTCCAATAGTTTTTGGAGAATGTGCGCTTTTATGTGGTGCACGGTTTGCCTGCGCCGATCGCGGCGGCGGCCGGCGTGCGCGGGAACGTATTTCCGGATAATTGAATAAGAATTGATTATGATTTTCTAACTATGCTTACCGTGGGCGGTGTTGCTTTTTAAATCAGGGTTGGCAGCGCATTTCACTCATGGTGCGGCCGAAGGTGTTTTTAAACAGCTTGCAAAGGTGATTGGTTCCGCTGAACCCGCAGACTGCGGCGATTTCGTTGAACGTCTGGTCGCTGTCAGTGACCATTTTTAGCACGGTGGCCATACGGGCAACGTGGATCTCCTGGTGCAGTGACTGGCCGGTGACTTTTTTGAAACGGCCTTCGGCCCAGCGCGGTGTGACCCCGAGATGCTCAGCCACGTCGGAGACGCGGATGTTGAGTCCGGAGTTGATACGGATGTATTCCATGGCGCGGATCACGAGTTTGTCGGAATAATAGAGGTCGATTGTCGAGGCTCGTTCAACAATTCCCTGTGGGGCGTGGCGGATGATCATTCCGGGCTTTTCCTTTTTCTGCATCAGGCGGTCGAGCAGGCGGGCCGCGTCATAACCGGCTTGCTCGTCGTCCACGGCGATGCTGGATAGCGGAGGCAGGCAGGTCTCGCATATCAGGGGGTCGTTGTTGACGCCGAGCACGGTGATCTCGTAAGGCACAGCCAAGTCGGCGACAAGGCAGGCGTCGAGCACCTGTCTAGCCCGGTTGTCGTTTGCGGCGAAGACGGCTGCGGGTAAGGTGAGGCGTTTCAGCCAGCGGCAGAGCAGCGGCCTCTCGGCGGGCCATTCCCGCTTGGGCGGCGGCGGCAGGGGATAAATCGTGCATACCGTGTCTGACTGGGCTAGGCGCTGAATAAAGGATTCGCGCCGCCAGCGCGCCCAGTTGGGATCGGCTGGGTGACCGACGTAGGCAATCTGGCGCGGGGTGCGTCCGAGAAAGAATTCTGCAGCGAGAGAACCGATGGATTGTGAATCGAACTGAATGCGGCTGTACCGCGAAAGCGGATGTGTGGGAGTTAAATATTTGTCGGTAGGGTTGAACAGCACGGCCGGCAGGCGGGAGCCGATGATCGATTTTGCTGCGCGGTCGTTCGGAACTCGTGCGATGATGCCGTCGCCTTTCCAGAGACGTGTGTCCGGCAGCCGCTGTTCGCTGGCACCGCCCTCGATCACGTTCAGACTCCACGGCCCGTAGAGGCGCACATAACGGAATATTCCCTGCAGCATGGCGCGTGATACGCCGTGCGAGGATTCAAGAAGCACGGCGACCTGTGGCATTCGGGATCGAGATTGACGTTTCATGATGGTAGTCTTTGTGTCCTTACCAGTACTGACTATTATGATAACGGATGCAATTTGCTTGCGCAACCCGCATTCCGGTTGACCCAGCAATTCTAATTTTGACTTTTTTTATTTTGTTGTTGTATAGGGCATGATTTATGCTCTATACTT
>JAQVQN010000066.1 GCA_028701555.1 Kiritimatiellia bacterium
ACTGAAGTGGTTTGATTCATGGAACCTTAAAAACCGTATCCGCAACGGCAAGATGCTGAAAAAGGTACTGGAGAAGCATCCGCTGGTGCTGCACACTCCGGTTGACACCAAAGAGCGGCAGAACTCATACTGGTGGGCTCCGTTTGTCTTGAAGACCGAGCTGCTGACCTGTTCGATCAAAGAGTTCATCAAGGCGATCGCGGCTGAAGGCGTGCCGGTTTACAGTGTGCTATGGCCCGAGATGTACAAAGAACGCGCTTTCATTGAGCGCAACGGGTTCGGCGTGGCTAAATATCCGTTCTTTGACCCCAAGGCCAGAAACATCGACTACAGCCAGGTGGAGTGTCCGAGAGCGCGCTGGATGACCGACCGCACCATGTGTTTCTTCACGCATCCGGTCTACACGGAAGAGCACATGCAGGCATGCATCGCGGCCTTCAAGAAGGTGGCGGATGCGTATATGAAATAGAAACTTGTAACTGGGACTTGTAACTGGGAACTTGAAACTGAGACAGAGGCGGCGTAGCCAAGTCTCAAGTTTCGAGTTTCCGGTTATTTCATGGAGTGCTTATGCTGACAATCACTTGGCTGGACGCGGTTATAATTTTTGGTTTTTTGGCTTCGGTTGTGATTGTCGGATCACTGGCTGCCAAACGTGCTGGTAAGAGTGCGGATGATTTCTTCCTTTCCGGACGTAAGATGCCGTGGTGGCTGCTAGGCGTATCGATGGTCGCCTGCACTTTTTCGTGCGACACGCCGAATCTTATCACTGAGATTGTGCGGCTTAACGGGGTGGCGGGCAACTGGGTGTGGTGGGCGTTTCTGTTGACCGGCATGCTGACGGTCTTTGTCTATGCAAACCTGTGGCGGCGTTCGGGATTGAGCACGGACTTGGGCTTCTACGAGTTGCGTTACAGTGGCCGTCCAGCGGCTTTCCTGCGCGGTTTCAGGGCGGTTTATCTGGGCGTCGTTTATAATCTGATTATCTTGGGCGGGGTTTCGCTGGCGGCGATCAAGATTGGCCAGATCATGTTCGGACTGACTCCGGTGATGTCGCTGGTGTGCGCCATGACCGGCGTGGCGGTTTACGCGACGCTGGGAGGGTTGACCGGTTCTATGTGGGCGGATTTCTACCAGTTTTCGGTGGCTATGACCGGCGCGGTTTTCGCTGCCTGGTACGCGGTTAATTCTGGTATGGCCGACGGTGTGACAACCCTCAAGGAGCTGTTCGCGCATCCGGCCTTGGCAGGCAAGCTGTCATTTATGCCGTCTTTATCCGGCGACTTGTCGACGCTGATGACAGTCATGATCCTGCCCTTGGCGGTGCAGTGGTGGAATGTCTGGTATCCCGGTGCGGAGCCCGGTGGTGGCGGGTTCATTGCGCAGCGCATGCTATCGGCAAAGAGCGAGGGTCACGCTGTCGGCGGGACGCTGCTGTTCAATGTGCTGCACTACGCAGTCAGGCCTTGGCCGTGGATCTTGGTGGCGTTCGCTTCGTTGGCGGTGTTCCCTATGACACCGCCGCACGAGCAGCAGGCTGCCAAAGACTGGTTGGCGCAGAACCCGTCTGCGGTTAGCGCTTATGCGGCCAAGGCTGCGATGCCGGTTGAACTGCGCGAGACGGTCAGGCGGCGCAGGGCGGAGGTTAAAGGTGTCGGCGTGTTGGCGCGGGAGTTCCCCAAGGTTGACGAGCAGTTCCTTGGTCATGACATCGCCTATCCGGGCATGGTGGCCCGCATGCCGCGCGGCTGGCAGGGACTGATTGTGGCCTCTCTGATCGCGGCCTACATGTCGACGGTCGCCACCTTGCTGAACTGGGGCTCGTCGTATGTGGTGCAGGATGTCTACCTGCGTTTCATCAGGCCGCAAGCCTCGCCGCGCCACGCCGTGCTTGTGGGCAGGGTCACCATGTTGGCGATGCTGCTGGCCTCGGCTGTGGTAGCGCTCCAAATGACCACGGTCAAAACGATTTTCCATGTGCTTTTGCAGGTGGGGGCCGGCACCGGGCTGATATATATCCTACGCTGGTTCTGGTGGCGCATGAATGTGTGGAGCGAGGTCACCGCGATGGTGGTATCGTTTCTGGTGGCGATTCTTTTCCAGTTTGGCGCCGGGCCGTTGGGCTTGGAGACCGCGATGGAGAATGCCGGCTGGTTCAGAGTGATGGATTTCACCTCGTGGAAAATGGTGTTGGGAATCATCTTGACGACTGTGGCGTGGCTGGCCGTTACCTATTTGACGCCGCCGGTGGACGAGCGCACGCTGATCGATTTCTACCGGAAAATCCGACCGGGCGGTCCGGGGTGGCGCAAGATCGAGGCTTTGGCGCGGGTGCAAGGCTTGGAGGATGAGCCAGCCGGGTGGAACGTGCCGGCTGGCATTCTGTGCATACTGCTTGGCTGCCTGCTGGTTTGGGCATCGCTTTTCGGAGTTGGTTATTTGCTGTACGGTGCCTACGCCAAAGGCTTGGTTCTGTCTATGGTGGCCACGGCCGCAGGGTTGGGACTGAAACGGCAAGTGTTGACGATGCGGTTCCGGTAAGGCTACGGGAAAATGTCGATGTGATACGAATGCTGGAATAAAACAAGGTTCAATAGAAGGAGATTGGTTGTGAAAGCTGTGAAATACGCATTGATAGGGTTTGGCGGGATAGCGGAGAACAGGATCGCGAAAGAGGGTTTCGCTTGTGACCGGGCGCGGTTCAAGCCTTTGAGGCAGGCGGTGCTGGTGGGCGCGACGGACATCAATCCTAGCCGGCGCACTGCGGTTGAGGCACTGGGGCTGAAGTGGTATAAAGACGCGGCAGAAGTGTGTGCCGATCCGGCGGTTGACGCGGTGTTCGTGGCCACGAACAATCTGACGCACGCCACTTTGGCGCGTCAGGCACTGGCGTCTGGCAAAGCGGTGATAGTGGACAAGCCGCTGGCGGCAAACGCGCAAGAGGCGCGCATGCTGGTGAAACTGGCGGCCAGAAAAAAGTTGAGTCTTTCAGTAGACCACATGATGACGCACAACGTGCTTAATCTCAAGGCGCGGCAGCTTATCGCAGGGAAAAAACTGGGCATGGTCAACGATGCCTGCTTCCACATGCAGTTCGCGTACGGGTACGATCCTGCGGAGGCGGCGACATGGCGCTGCTCCAACCGCGCGGAGATGGGCGGGCCGATCGGCGATGTCGCCAGTCACTGTTTCTACATGGCGGAGTTTCTGCTGGGTAGCCGCATACAGGCTGTGCGAGCGGTGTATTATCCTAAACGCATGTCGATCAAGGTCGAAGACGGCGCGTTGATCCAGTGCGATCTGGAGAACGGCATGACCTGTTCGGCGCTGGTGTCCTTCTGCGACGCGCGCGGCGGTCTGGGTGGAACGCTTTCGAACCTCGGTTACGAGATATACGGCGACCGGGCGGTGTTGCGCGGGTATGGAACCATGTTCCAGTTGTCAGGGCACGCCGGAGAGCCTTTGAAAATGAGGCTGGAGTTGGACGAGTTCACGCGGCAGCAAGATTTCGCGGTAACAAAAGCCTTGAACATTTACCAGGGCGTTATCACAGAGCATGCCGCTTCTGTGCTCGCAGGCACACCTTTTACAGGCCAGGACGGGTTGCGTAATGTGCTGCAATGCGAGGCGGCGCACAAGTCGGCACAGCGCGGCGGACGTACGGTCAGAATCAAATAAAGGGGTGCTGCTATGAGCGGATTGGTTAAACAGCCTGATGCGATTAAGCTGGGTGTGATCGGTATGACCGAGGGCAACGGTCATCCTTACTCTTGGAGCGCGATCATCAACGGTTATGACCGCGAGCGCATGACCAAGGAGTGTCCTTTCGCGGGAATACCAGTTTATTTGAACGCGCGGGGAGCGGGGGATTTCGGCATCGGCGGCGCGCGCGTCACACATGTGTTCTGTGACGACCGCAAGGACGCCGAACACGTTGCGGCGCTGTCGCTGGTGCAGCATGTGGTTGGCACACCTGAAGCGATGCTCGGCGAGGTGGACGCGGTACTGATAGCGACAGACATCGGCGGGGAGCATGTGGCGCGGGCCAAACCGTTTGTAGAGGCAGGTGTGCCGGTGTTCATCGACAAACCGTTGTGCGACAACCCGCAGGATCTGGCGGTTTTCGAAGGTTGGATCAAGGCAGGCGCGGTTATTCTCTCGTCGAGTTCCACGCGTTTTGCCGCAGAGTACGAGCCGTATCAGCATCCGCATGTGCCGCTGGGAGATTGGCGTTTCATCGCAATGCCCATGGCAAAGAAGTGGGAAACCTACGGCATCCATGCGTTAGAGGCGGTCTTCAGCATCACCGGGCCGGGCTATGTGTCGGTGCGCAATACAGGCACACCGGAACGCAATCTGGTGCATCTGAGACACGATTGTGGCGCGGATGTGGTGATCGCCTGCGGCAAAGAGATCATGTACGGCGGGGCCATGCTGCTTTGCGGCACTAAGGGCAACGCAACCGTGGTCACCAAAGACACCTTTGCCAGCTTCAAGGCGCAGCTTGCGGAGTTTGTCGGGTATCTGAAGAGCGGGATTCGTCCGTATCCTTTCAGCCACACGGCTGAACTGATGCGGCTGGTGATTGCGGGCATCGAGAGTCGCGGGCGCGGCGGTGCTGAAGTGACTGTGGTATGAAGGCATGAAGGCGGGGTGTATCATGAAGGTTCTGGATAGTTTTTCGTTGAAGGGCAAGGTGGCTTTGTTGACCGGTGGTGCGGGGTTATACGGGCGTCAGCTCGCTGAGGCATTGGCCGAGGCCGGAGCTGAAACCTACATCGCTTCCCGTAATGTCGAGGAGTTGGAGAAGGTGGCGGTCGCGTTACGCGCTGCAGGCGGTAATGCGACAGCCTTGCCGCTGAATCTTGACGATGAAGCATCGATACAGGCGCTGGTTAAGGAAATAATGCGTCGCTCGGGGCGTTTGGATGTGCTGATTAACAACGCAGTGACACGCTGCGCGTGCGCGAGTTGGAGCTTGCCAATGGAAGAGTTCGACAAGAGCTTGCGCATCAACGGCTCGGCGCTTTTCTGCCTGACGCGGCTGGCGGCCGAGGCGATGAAGCAAGGCGGCGGCGGTTCGGTTGTGAACATCGGATCCTACATGGGGCTGCGTGGGCCGGATCCGCTCAACTACGTGGGCACGGACATGATGAAAGACCCCTCGCCGATTTACTTCTTCGAAAAAGGCGGTATGGTGAACTTCACGCGCTTTGCGGCGAGTGTGCTTGGGCCGCACGGAATACGCGTCAATGCCATTCATCCCGGCGGATTTTTTAACCATCAGCCGGAAGTTTTTGTCAAGAATTATAGCGCCAACACCATGTTAGGACGGTTGGCCAACGAAGAGGATTTGAAGGGTGTGGTGGTTTTTCTGGCTTCGGACGCCTCGGCGTATCTGACCGGTGCTAACATACCAGTGGATGGCGGGTACACGGCGAAGTGAAAAAGTGTGCGGGTATGTGAGTAGGTGTGTTGGGGCATGTTGTGTAATGCAAAGGGCAGGGCATGAATTTCTCGAGACTTACATTAGGGACGGTGCAATTCGGATTGGATTACGGCATAGCCAACACAGCGGGAAAACCTTCGCTGGACACGGTTTGCGAAATAATCAAGGCCGCATACGATGGTGGGGTGACCGCGCTGGACACGGCGGCGGCCTATGGCACCAGTGAAGAGGTGCTGGGGGAGGCGCTGGAGCGGCTGGGATTGCGAGGGTCCATGACGGTGGTGAGCAAGATACCGCCGATCACGGCGGCCACTGATGCCGAGGCGGAGAGTTTCATTGAGGAGACCCTGCGCGAGTCGCTGCGGCGTTTGCGACTGGAGCGCCTGGATGCGTGCTTGTTTCATCGGGAGGATGATTTGCGTTATCTGCCGCTGCTGGAGCAGATGGTCACCAAAGGGCTGATCGGCGGCGCGGGCGTTTCGCTGGACAGCGACCGGTATCTTAGCGCGGCGGCGTCGGCAAAATATATACAACTGCCGCAAAACGCTTTAGACCGGCGCTTCGAGCCGTTCTGGCCGGTTGTGCGGGAAAACCAGATTACGGTGTTCGCGCGTTCAGTTTACTTGCAGGGGCTGCTGCTGATGCCGGAGGAGCGGATCAAGCCGGGGCTGCAGGCGGTTGTGCCGTGGCGGCGCAAGCTCGAGGCTTTGGCGATCGAGGCCGGATGCCCTATGGCAGAGCTGTGTATGCGTTATGTGCTTTCGAATCCGGATATCGCCAGTGTGCTGACCGGTGTGGACACACCCGAACAGATGCGCGAAAATCTACGACTGGCAGCAGGGGGGGCACTGCCGGAAGAGCTTGCTTCTAAAGTCCGCGCGTGTGTGCCGGTTTTGCCCGAAGCCCTGATCAGACCGGCGCTTTGGCGTAAGTAGTAGGCATGCGCAGATACAACTTTATTGAAGCGCCCACCTCGCTCAAGTTTATGGGTTGTTAGTGAAATGTAATTTGGGATATTATGTTTCATATGAAAAGAACGATCATTATACTTGCCTTGCATCTTTTGGCGAACGGCGCGGCAGAGCCGCCATTGGCGGCGGGCGAGTCGCGCCTCGTGCTACAGCCTTTCGACATCGGCGAAAATCTGGTGCCTACTCCATCATTCGAAGACGCCGATAACGGTGTGCCGATGGGCTGGCACTGGGACGCACGCAACACCGATGCTACGTTGTCGCTCGACACCGCCAACCCCCGCTCTGGGCGGCAGGCTGTGAAGATCACTAACGGCACCGCCTTCGGAGCGCACGTCTTCGCTACGCTATGCCTCGCGCAGGCTGTTCCGGTGAAACCCAGTACCAGCTACACGATCTCGATTTTTGTGAAAAGCGGTAAGCGCAGTCCCGGTTTATGGATCGGAGGAGGTGAAGGCTGGCAGGTGCGGCGTGTGCTGCCAGCGACCGACGGCCGGTGGAGGCGCGTCTCGCACACGTTTGTGACTGGCGAGAAAGAATCCTCGTTTCTGCTGCGCATTTGTACTGAACGCCCGACCGAGTCGGTGTGGCTCGACGACATCTCGCTGCGTGAGGCTAAGCGTTCTGTACCGGGAGAATTGGATCGCGCGGTTCTAGAGGACTTTGTTGATCTCGCTCCGGTTCAGCCGCCAGAGGTACTACACCGCGGCCATGCGGTGGACCCGCGCTGGGCACCTCAGCGCTGGCCCACGGAGGCGTGGACTTTCTGCGGCGACGAGTTCAAGGCCGAGGGCGTTGTCACTGTAGCGGAAGCTTCGACTCCGGTCTTAGTTGAGGTAAAGCTGGTTGACGCGGCAGGTGTTATGCTCGTACGGCAAGAGGCGCTCTTGGAGAAAGGAATACGCGCAGCTTTGCTGAAATTGCGTGCGCATCTTGGCGGGCTCGCGCCGGAGCGGCTCGATTTATCTGCGCGGTTGACACGCGATGGCAGGCAGCTCGCCCAGCACGAGGGTCAGATCCATTTGGTAACAGTTGAGCGCGTCAGCGTTAAACTCGCGCCGCTAGCGGAAGCCAGCGAACGCCTGCGGGATGCGGTGGTGGGTCTGGAGAAGCAGGGTCTCGGCGCGGCATCGCGCGTCACGCTGACGGTGCTTGATAATTTCATGCCGTGGGTCAAAGCCGACCTCGCGGATGGCAAAATTGATCGTGCTTGGGACACAGTCTGCTTACTGGAGCAGATGGCAGAGCGCGAGAAAACGCGGATCGCCGCGATTCTAGACGGCAAGGCGGAGGACTTCCCCGTGCCCCGCTACGTGACTGGGCGGCTGGAGATTTCGCGCGCCCAGACGGTTGGTACGCGGCGCTTATCTGATGGCAGGGAGGTGCGCGGCCCAATTTTCTTCACGGGCTATGGGCATTTCGGACAGGTTAAGCGCGATATCGAAAAACTGCCTGGCTACGGGTGTAACATCTTCCAGGTCGAGTTCGGGCCCAGCGCGGTGCTGCCGGGCGAGACGGAGGTTAGCGATAGTGCGATCAAAAATTTTCTCGCGCTGTGCGACCGCGCGGCGGCGGCAGATGTCGCAGTGAACCTGCTGCTTAGCCCGCACTACTTCCCGCAGTGGGCTTTAGAAAAGTGGCCGCACTTGATGGAATGCCACGGAGGCTTCTTTAAGTACTGCGTCCACGACCCGGCGGCGCGGGAGGTGATAGAAAAATCGCTAAGGCAGGTGATCCCGCGTATAAAAGACCATCCCGCGCTGCACTCCGTATGCCTTAGCAACGAGCCGGTTTGCGAAGACCTCACCCGCTGCCAGGTCACCGCTGCGGCGTGGCCCATGTGGCTGGAGCAGCGGCACGGTACGGTCTCTGTACTCAACGCGCTTTGGGGCACGGACTACGCGGGGTTCAACGACATACCAGTGCCGAAGCCGGAATTCACGCCGACCCCCGCCTGCCTAGACTTCATTCGTTTCAATTGTGAGACCTTCGCGGCTTTTCACGAATGGATGGCAGATGTGGTTCACTCCATGGCGCCCGAACTTCCCGTGCATGCTAAAATCATGATGACGGCCCATTTTCATAAGAATTTGCATGGCTTCTGGTCCGTGAATCCCGCAGCGTTCTCAGCACTCAGCCAGTACAACGGCAACGATGCCTCCAACATGTTCAATAATGAAGATCCGCTCTGGATCAACGGCTGGCGGCATTGCCAGGCTGGGTACGACTTTCAGCGCAGCATGGCAGACCTTCCGGTGTTCAACTCCGAGAACCATTTAATAGTTGACCGCGATATGGGGGTGATACCGCCAGAGCACATCTACTCGGCTCTGTGGCAGAACGCGGTTCACGGTCAAAGCTCCACCACGCTTTGGGTTTGGGAACGGTGCAACGATGTTGTAAGCGATCTGGCGGGTTCGATCCTGCACCGTCCCGACTGCGTCGAGGCGGTGGGGCGCTGTGCGCTCGACCTGAACCGCCTCGCGCACGAGGTCGCCGCGCTACAAAACCTTGCGCCGACCTTGGCGCTGCTCTGGAGCCAGTCTTCGATGGTGCTTGGCGATAGCCACGACCACCATCTTGGGTTGGCGTACGAGGCGGCCAACTTCCTAGGCCAACCGTTGGGCTTCGTGACTGAAGAGCAGCTCGTGGCCTATGCGCATGGTGGCAGCGTGCCGCGTCCACTCGACACTCTAAAGGTGCTTCTTCTGCCGCAGGTCACGCACCTGCCGGACGCTGCGCGCGCAGGACTTTTGAAACTTCAGGCCGCAGGTGTGCGGGTTGTGGCTTGCGGTGACGTGCCGACCAAGAACGACTACAATCAGCCCCGTGAAGCCTTCAAGGTTGAGACGCTACCGAAAGCTGACAATTCAGAGGCACTGTTCATTAACATGGCGGGAAGAGTTGCCGCATGGCAACTGCC